>JBMTHB010000123.1:0-4632 GCA_049435845.1 Candidatus Nanopelagicales bacterium
TGCCGGCAATCGCGATGACCGACGACGGCAACCTATACGGCGCGTACGACTTCTACACACGCGCGCGCGCCGCCGGCGTCAAGCCGATCATCGGCGTAGAGGGCTACTACGCGCCCCAGGGTCGCGCGGAGCGTCGACCTTTCGACTTTGGCGGCGGGTTCGATGAGGGGACGCCTGAGGATCCGGGGGCTGGACGCGGCAAGCACAGTTACACGCACATGACGCTGTGGGCCGAGACGACCGAGGGGATGCACAACCTCTTCCGGCTGTCCTCTTTGGCGAGTCTGGAGGGGTATTACCACAAACCACGCTTCGACCGAGAGCTCCTGGAACGCCACGCCACCGGCTTGATCGGGACCACCGGGTGCCCGAGCGGCGAGGTGAACCGTTGGCTGCAGGCCGGTGAGTACCAGAAGGCCAGAGCCGCAGCAGCGGACTACCGGGACATCCTCGGACCGGGGAACTACTTCGCCGAAGTGATGGATCACGGGCTAGCGATCGAACAGCGCTTTCGCGACGATTTAATCAAGATCGCGAAGGATCTGGGGCTGCCCCTGGTTGCCACCAACGACCTGCACTACGTCCACGCAAGCGACGCCGACACGCATGAGGTTCTGCTGTGCGTCGGGACACGCACCACCATGGACGATCCCAAGCGCTTCCGCTTCGACGCACGCGACTTCTATGTGAAGTCCGCGCAGGAAATGCGGGCCGTCTGGGCGGAATTGCCCGATGCCTGCGACAACACCCTGCTGATCGCCGAACGCTGCGACGTCACCTTCGACGAAGGCGCGAACTTGATGCCGCGATTCCCCGTTCCGCCGGGAGAGACCGAGGAGTCCTGGCTCCGCGCTGAAGTTGAGCGCGGACTTCGTCGGCGCTACCACGACGACGTCCCTGCCGAAGTCCGATCCCAGGCGGAATACGAGTTGGGAGTCGTCGCCCAGATGGGCTTTCCCGGATACTTCTTGGTCGTCGCTGACCTCGTGCGCTACGCGAAGGACAACGGAATCCGCGTCGGCCCAGGCCGTGGCTCGGCTGCCGGCGCGATGATCGCCTATGCCTTGGGCATCACCGAACTAGACCCGATCCAGCACGGGCTGCTCTTCGAACGGTTCTTGAATCCCGAACGCATCTCCATGCCCGATATCGACATCGACTTCGACGAACGTCGGCGTGGGGACATGATCCGCTACGCGACGGAAACGTACGGTGAAGAGCGTGTCGCGCAGATCGTGACCTACGGGTCGATCAAGGCGAAAGCGGCCATCAAGGACAGTGCGCGGGTCCTCGGCTACCCCTATGCCCTCGGCGATCGCATCACGAAGGCGATGCCCCCATCGGTCATGGGCAAGGACATATCGCTCTCTGGGGCGTTCGACCCCAGCGACTCCCGGTACGGCGAAGCTGCTGACTTCCGCGCCCTCTACGAGTCGGACGAAGAGGCGCGCCGGGTCATCGACACCGCGAAGGGCCTCGAAGGCCTGAAGCGTCAACCCGGGGTGCACGCAGCGGGTGTGATTTTGTCGCGGGAGCCCCTGATCGATCTGATTCCGGTGTGGCGCCGCGAACAGGACGGGGCCATCATCACCCAATTCGATATGGGTGCATGTGAAGCGCTGGGACTGCTGAAGATGGATTTCCTCGGCCTGCGCAACTTGACCGTCTTGGACGACTGCCTGGAGAACGTCGCCAAGAACACCGGCAAGACGATCGTCTTGGAGCAGATCGGACTGGACGACCGCGCCACGTACGAACTGCTGTCCCGCGGCGAGACGTTAGGCGTGTTTCAACTCGATGGCGGTCCGATGCGCTCACTACTGCGATCGATGCAGCCGGACAACTTCGAGGACATATCCGCGGTCCTGGCCCTGTACCGCCCAGGCCCGATGGGCGCGAACGCGCACAACGACTACGCAGATCGCAAGAACGGACGCAAGCCGGTCGTTCCGATCCATCCCGAACTCGCTGAGCCACTGCAGGAAATCCTGGGGGACACCTACGGATTGATCGTCTATCAGGAGCAGGTGATGGCGATCGCTCAGGAGTTGGCCGGTTACTCGCTCGGCAAGGCCGATCTACTCCGCCGCGCCATGGGCAAGAAGAAGAAGGAGATCCTGAAGAAGGAGTTCAAGCCGTTCCGAGACGGTATGCGTGAGAAGGGCTACTCCGACGCGGCGATCCAGACTCTGTGGGAGATTCTGGTCCCATTCTCGGACTACGCGTTCAACAAGGCGCACACCGCGGGCTACGGCCTCGTCTCTTACTGGACCGCCTATTTGAAAGCGAACCACCCGGCCGAGTACATGGCCGCGCTCCTCACCAGCGTCCAGGACGACAAGGACAAGAGCGCCATCTACCTGGGGGAGTGCCGGCGGATGGGGATCAAGGTCCTGCCGCCCGACGTCAACGAATCCGATGGCGCCTATACGGCACGGGGAAGCGATATCCGCTACGGCCTCTCCGCGATCCGCAACGTCGGCGAGGGCGTTGTTGAATCGATCATCGCGACACGTCGCGCCAAAGGTCGATTCACCGATTTCCACGACTTCATCGCCAAGGTAGACGTGAGCGTCTGTAATCGCCGGGTGGTGGAGTCACTGGTCAAGGCCGGTGCGTTCGACTCATTGGGTCACACCCGCAAGGGTCTCGTCGCTGTGCACGAGTTGGTGATCGACGCAGCCGTGGACATCAAGCGCGCGGAAGCAGCGGGGCAATTCGATCTGTTCGGTGGGTTGAGCGGTGCGGATGAATCAGGCTCCGGTGGTTTAGCAGAGCGCACCGCGATCCCCGTCGGCGAATGGGAGAAGTCGGTGCTGCTGGCGCATGAGCGGGACATGCTCGGCCTATACGTGTCTGATCATCCGCTCAACGGGATGGAGCATGCCCTGGCGCAACTGGCGGACAGGTCCATCGCCGCGATCATCTCCGACGAGGCGCTCGAATCCAGTGTCGTCACGATCGCGGGTCTTCTCACCAGCGTCCAGCGCAAGACTACGAAGAAGGGCTCGGCGTGGGCCATCGCATCGCTGGAGGACCTCGATGGCTCGATCGACGTCATGGTCTTCCCGCAGACCTACGCCACCGCTTCAACCAATCTGATCGAGGACTCGATCGTCGCGGTCCGGGCACGTGTGGAGCGAAGCGACGACGACGGCCTGCGCGTCATCGCTATCGATGTCGAGACCCCGGACGTATCCCAGGCGAGCACCGGTCCACTGCGGTTGTCGCTAGCCGCCACACGCTGCGTTCCCCCGCTCATCGAGAGGCTGAAGGAAGTGCTGCGTCAGCATCCGGGAACCACCGAGGTGCACTTGCACCTGACCGGTGGAACGCAGACCACCGTGCTCCGACTCGACGATGCGATGCGCGTAAGTCCCTCGGCATCCCTGTACGCGGATCTGAAGGCCCTACTCGGCGCCGCCTGCCTCAGCTGAGGTGTCGTACCGTTCCCTTGTGCCCCACCCCGAATCGACGTCGAGCGTCGCAACGAGCGACGAGCAATCGTCAAGTGCGGAGCGACCCGAGCGAACCGTCGTCATCGCGGGTCTAGTCGTCGGAATCCTCAGCGGTGCCGCACTCGGCGTGTTGTGGTGGCGCCTGGCTCCGCGCGCGTCGGTGGTGGTGCGTCCGGAGGGCGCCCGCCCCCAGGGCTTCCAGCCGGAGGAGTTCCTCGTCGCCGACGTCTCGTTCGCAGCATTGGCCTTGGTCGCCGGGATCATCCTCACCATCGCTTTGGCCGCGATGCGCCGTCGCCATCTTCTCGGAGTACTGATCGCGAGTCTGGTGGCGAGCGTCGTCGGCACCGTGACGATGTGGCAGGTCGGCACCCGCTTGGGATCGGTGGACATCGAAGGACTGATCGCCACTACCGAGGAGGAGTTCGTGGTCCAAGGACCACTCGAGGTCACGATGCCCGGGGTCTTCTTGATGTGGTCGATAGCCGCTGCGACCGTCGTCGCCGTCCTCGCCTTGGGAGACTGGCTGGTGGGGCGGACCCCGATTCAAGCCGATTCACGCGAGTGAGTGCTACTGGCGTGCGGCGTCGCCACTGATCGACGCAACCGTAGCGCCGGTTAGTTCGATCAGCGTCTGCGGCGGTAGCGAGATCTCCACTCCGCGGCGCCCGGCGCGTACGAACACGCGCCGATGATCCAGTGCGCTTGCGTCGACCCCCACATCGAGTGAGCGACGTAAACCCAGCGGACTTATCGCCCCCACGACCGATCCACTCAATCGTTGGGCGGTGGCGATATCGACGAGATGCGCGCGCCTGGCGCCGAGCGCTGCTGCGAGCTTCTTGGGCGAGACCGTCGTCGAGACCGGGACCACTGCCACACATGGTCGTTCATCTACCTGCCAGATGAGCGTCTTGAAGACCTGACGTGCATCCACCTGCATGCGTCGCGCCGCCTCCTGGCCGAAGTCGGTCGATGCCGGGTCATGTTCGTACTCATGAACCTCGTGTTCGACACCGCGCTCGGAGAGGAGGATGAGCGCAGGTGTGCTGGAGCGCGGTCGACGAGCGGCGGTCAATTCACCGACGGATTCGACTGGAGGAGATCGATGGCGGGAACGGCGCCGAGAGCGCTGATCATCGCGGTCTCCTGGCCCAGGATGCGGGTGCAGGAC
>JBMTHB010000124.1:0-4614 GCA_049435845.1 Candidatus Nanopelagicales bacterium
CACCGGTGTGATCGGTGGACCCGGAGAGATCGCGCATTGGCCCGGCGGATTGGTACTGGCCTTCCCGGCGCGCCATCGGGTTAACGGCCAGATCGTGCTGGCTCCCGGCGATATCAACATCACGTTCAAGCACTACATCCAAGATCCGATCACGTTGATGGTCGAGGACGATTACGTGGTCGCCATCGAGGGCAAGGGATATCAAGCGGACATGCTGAAGTCCTACATGTCGGCCTTCGACGCCGACGCCTACGCGACGTCGCACATCGGCTGGGGTATGAACCCGGCTGCCCGCTGGGACTACCTGGAGTTGTACGACCGCTCACAGTTCAATGGAACAGAGGCACGCGCATTTGAAGGCAACTTCATGTACAGCACCGGTGCGAATGAGAATGCCGAGCGCTTCAGCGTCTGCCATTTCGATATTCCCATGCGCAACTGCAATGTCTTCCTGGATGATCACCAGGTTGTGAATGCGGGACGCTTGACCGGAGTCGCCGCTGGTGAGGAGGGCTGACGCATGGCCGAGCAGATCGACATCGTCTTCCCGGATCTCCTAGGCCTCGCGCACGGCAAGACCGTTCCAGAGAACCGTCGCGACTATCCGACCCACTACGCGATCACCGTCATGGTCCAAGGACTGGACCTGGAGTTCCTCGAGACCGCGAACTACTCCACAAGCGCCGGCTTCCCGGATATGGAAGCGCGCGTGGACCTGTCCTCGGTTCGTCCGTGGCGCGATCGCCTCGTCGGCCTGGCGAATCTGCATTTCGCCGATGGCCGCGAACTGCCACTGGACTCCCGGCGCGCTTTGTCAGCGATCGTCGATCGCTGGAAGGCGCGCGGTCTGTCGCCAGTAGCCGGATACGAGATGGAGTTCTTCCTGCTGTCCTCGAGGTCCCCGCTCACCAAGCTGCCCGTGCCCGACCATCGCGTGTACGGCGTGGGAGTCGGAGCTGATCCCAGCGGAACCCTCGAACAGATCGTCGAGTTGGCGCATACTTGCGAGTTGCAGCCCGAGGGCGCCAACAGCGAGTTCACTCCCAGCCAGGTTGAGGCCTCGCTGCACTATCAAGACGCTGTGCGGGCCGCGGACGCAGCGTTCCTATTCCGCATCCTGGCCCGCGAGATCGCTCGCGAACGCGGCATCGACCTGACTTTCATGGCCCGACCCTTCAACGATGCCGTGGGCAATGGAATGCACGTCAACATCAGCTTCAACGATGAGCGCGGCACCAACGCATTCATCGATGAATCAGACGATCAGGGTGTGTCGACGCTGATGCGCCACTTCATCGCCGGGTTGATCGATCACCACGAAGCACTCGCCGCATTCGCCGGACCGACGGTCAACTCCTACAAGCGCCTGACCCCGGGCATGCTGTCGGGCTACTGGGCCAATTGGGGCTGGGACAACCGCATCTCGACGGTCCGCGTGCCTGGTCAACGCGGTGCCGGCACACGCGTGGAGCACCGGATGGCCGACGGCTCCGCCAACCCGCACCTACTCACCGCTGCGTTGCTCGCCGCGGGGTTGTCCGGGGTGGAGCGCGAACTCCCCCTGCCCGAGGCGCAAGAGGGCGACGCGGACGTCTCGCCCAATACCGACCGGCACACCCCTCACTCGCTCGCGGACGCACTGGACGCGTTGGAAGCGGATGAGATCCTGCGCTCGTACTTCCACCCTGACCTCATCGAGGTGTACCTCGCGCTCAAGCGCAAGGAGTACGAGCGCTGGAACTCAACGGTTACCGACTGGGAGCAGGCCGAGTACGCTCGCGTGTACTAGGCCCGGCCGGTGAGTCCGGACAAAAGGGCATCGAGACCTGCTTCGAAAACCGTGTTGCTGGACGGGTACAGATCCTTCGCTGCAGCAACCGTCGCCGGAAAGTCATCCACGTCCAGGTGTCGATAATCGTCGCGCCACCGTCGGTAGATGCGTTCCCGATCGGCGTCGGTTGCAGACAATGGTGCATCGAGCCATGCTGACCCCAAGGTGTACTCGATGATCGAGTGATACGCGATCACCCGCTTCCTCGACGGTAAACCTGCACGATCCAAAGCATCGAGCACGATCTCGGTGATACGAAGTTCGTTATCCCGCCTCGTCGGTCCGGCCGCGACGATCGGGAGCACGACCGGATTCTGGATCAGCGTCGTACGCAACCTGGTGCACAGTCGCTTGATATCGGCGATGGGGTCGGCCGTGCTGCGAAAACCGCGAGTGACCGGAGCCATCGACCGGTCGCCCACCTCCAGCAGTAGGTCGTCCTTATCGTCGAAGTGCCGGTAGACCGCCGTCGGGTCCACACCTAGTTCCTTGCCCAGGGAGCGGAGCGTGAAATCCGCCGCCCCGGTGCGGCTCAGCAGCTCCATGGCCGCCTCGCAGATGCCGTCTCGCGACAGACGGGCAGGACGACCCATGGTCCAACCCTAAGGGCGTGCACGAAGTTGCGATTGATCATTCGCATGCGAACGATTCCCACTAGGCTCACCGAACATGAATCAGACCCGCGGGTTCCTGCCCCCCTTCACCCCTGGTGGCGCATCTGCGCTCGTCCCGGATATGCCCTGGTACTACTCCGGGACACTGCTCACCGTCGAGTACCGCACCGACGTAGACAATGTGCGCGCACTCCTGCCCGAGGAACTCGGGCTGGCCGACGACGATCCCGGCGCGGTAGCTCTCATCTGGGCCGACTGGCAATCCTGCAGCGCATCCAAGGCCGAACTGCTGGATCCTTCGCGCTCGCAGTACCTCGAAGCATTCTTCGTCGTGCGGTGCACTTTCGAAGGCGTCACCTACAGCCGATGCGAGTTGATCTGGGTCACCACGGATTTCGCGATCGGCCGGGGTTGGTTCCAGGGGTATCCGAAGAAGCTCGGCAGTATCTACGTCACGCGCGCGTTCAACCACGGTAAGGCGAGTCCTCGCGTGGCACCCGGTGGAACATTCGGTGCGAGTCTTGCCGCGTACGACCACCGACTAGCGACCGCGAAGGTCACCTTGCGCGAGCCGAGTCCCACGAACGGCTTCGTCAACGGGCATCCGATGGTGCATCACCGCTTCATGCCATCCATCACCGGAGACGGCATGTCCTTGTCGCAGATCGTGACGATGGGTGGGGTCGATGCCGACCTCGGCGAACCTTGGGTCGGCGACGCCGAACTGGAATTGCACGATTCACCCTGGGATAAGCCGGCATCGCTGCTCCCCGTGCGCGAGGTCATCGGTGGTTACTACCGGGAAGTAGGCGTCACGTTCGCTGGCGGATCCTTGCTGCGGGATTCATCCCAAGCCCGCTGAAATGAATCCCCGGCTGGTCAGCGTGCTGACTGAGAACTGGACCATGGCCGATCCCCGCGATCTGCGCGGCATCGTTCGGATGGCCCAGGAGGCCGAGGACGCCGGCTTCGACATGGTCATGGTGAGCGACCACGTGGTCATGGGTCCCTCTGCGGGATCCAAAGGACGCATGTCCAATCCCCGCGACTACGCGATGCCTGGCAACCAGGATCCTGCAACACCGTGGCCTTCGAGTCTGGTCCTACTATCGGCAATCGCAGCCGCGACGTCACGGATTCGAATCGGGGCAGTGGCTCTGATTGCTCCGCTACGCCACCCGCTCGCACTTGCCAAGGATCTGGCCACCCTCGATCTACTCTCCGAAGGGCGACTCGTCGTGCAGCCCACGGTGAGTTGGCACGCCGACGAGTACGCCGCGCTCGGTGTCGACTTCCGCATGCGCGGGCGACTGCTGGACGAACACCTGGAGATCTGGCGCAACGTCTGGGCCGACTCCCCGGCGTCCCACAGCGGCGAGAACTACACCTTCACCGATGTCTACGTCGATCCGAAGCCGTGGACCACTGCCGGCCCGGCGCTGTGGTTCGGCGGACAGGGGCTATCCGATCCGATCGTGCGACGCCTGGCTCAGTACGGGTCTGGCTATCACCCGCTCGGTCGTATCGAGGCCGACCACCTCCAATCCTTGGCGGACGGACTATCGCACTACGACAAGACGCCCTTCGAGTTCGAGCTCGTCGGTGGCACCCGGGTGGAGTTCCCCAGCGATGATGAGTGCGCGCCCTTATCGCCTGCGCTGGAAGAGATTCCCCGTCAGATGGAATTCGGCGTAGGAACGTTCTGTATCAAGCCATCAATATTCATCGATGATCGCGCGGCACACCGGGCGTTCTGCACCGAGGTGGTTCAGCGGGTGGAACGGCTGACTCAGTAGTCCTCGATGTACTCGTCGATCTCCCAGTCCGTCACGTCCCGAGTATCGGGATCGGGCACCTCGGCGGTGTAACGATCCAGTTCGTCGCGCTTCAAGGTGACGAACGTCTCGACGAATACCGAACCGAGTTTGCCGGCCAGGATCTCATCGGCAGCAAGTGCGTCGAGGGCGCTCGACAAAGTCATCGGTAGCACGCGCGCCGATTCGTCCTCGTAAGTCCAGCCATCCAATGCCGCTGGCGGAGTCAAGTCGCGCTCGATGCCGTCCAGCGCTGCGGCGAGCACTGCGGCGCTCACCACATACGGGTTAGCCGCGCCGTCGCCGATGCGCAGTTCCAGCCGCGTGCCCTGTCCCCGCTCGGGTGGGATGCGAA
>JBMTHB010000125.1:0-4577 GCA_049435845.1 Candidatus Nanopelagicales bacterium
ACATCGGCCTCTAGCGCGCGAGGTGCGATCCACAGTCCTCCGGCCACCTGAGCGAAACCGACTCGGGCCAGGCGTGACCGCAATCGATAACGCACATCGCGCGAACGTTCGGGGATGGAGAACGCTGCCAACACCCAACCGTCGGAAGCCGGAGGTTCGCGCCGTTGCAGCACTCGAGCATCACCGACGTCGAATGTCCGCCAGGCGTTATCCGATAGCGCGTACCCGGCGGCGTTGCCTCGTCGTTCGGCGATCAAGATCCCGCGCCGCTTGAACCGCGATAGGGCACTGCGCACAGCTGCGTCCTCGACGCCGACTTCACCCATGAGTGTCAGCAAAGTCGCGACCGACAACCATCCACCCATGGTTCGGCTGTATGAGCCGAAGATCGTGATGATCAGGGATTGAGGTCTGCTAGCCCGCAGCGCGATGTCGTTGGGTTCACCCCCGAAGGTCCGCAAGGTCTCGGCGGATTCCTGCCCCATGCGGTCCACATCGCGAGGATACTGATTAGCTGCCTCGCGCGCGGGCCCGTCGATTCGGACTCAGGGGCTAGCTGGCGAACTAGCCGTGCTGGCGCGCATGCGGGCGAATTCGACCACCTGCTCGCCGATCGTGGCTAATTGCTGGGCGGCGGACTGGTCCTCGGTGGTGCCGTCCGCCGCGAAGCGGGTCGTCTGAGTGTTGATGGTTGCCCCCAAAGGGGTAGGCCAGCCACGCAATGCGTGCGTGACCTGACGGATTTGCTGAAGGGTCGAAACGGTGGCCTGCCACCCGTACGCGACGGCGATGCACCCCACCGCACGACCGTGCAAGTAGGGATGCCGGTCTTCGCGAAGGTCTTCGATGTAGTCGAGGGCGTTTTTGAGCATTCCACTGATGCCACCGTGATAGCCGGGGCTGGCAATCAAGAGCCCCTGTGCCCCGCGGATAGCGTCGACGAGCCCACGAGCCTGATCGGTGCGCTCCTCGGTCTCAGTGTCGTAGATCGGAAGGATGAGATCGCGTCCGGTGATGTAGACCACGTCGGCACCTGCGGCCTCGGCTGCATGTCCAGCACTCCGGACCGCTTGTTCGCTCGACGAACCGGGCCTGGTGCTGCCACCTATGGCCACGATCGTCACTTGCTCGTCACTCACGTGTCGAACCTTTCCCTCGTCCCCGAACAATCTGTCCCACGACCCCGACCGCTTGCGCGCCTCCGGGATCGGCCGTCGATGACTGTACGACTTGCCTCGGACTTGCGAGGCTTGTCCCCGGGAACAGGATCCCCTCTCGCGTAGAGGCAGCGATGGTCAGCCTGCCGCACGGAACATATATCGCCCAAGTGGCGATCGTCGAATTTATGTCATATAGGATTCAACTCGGCGATACAGTGAAGCCGAAACTTTGGAGGTGCACGATGGGCCGTCCGGTTCGCGTGGTCGTGGCCAAGCCTGGATTGGACGGTCATGATCGAGGCGCGAAGGTGATCGCCCGCGCGCTTCGCGATGCCGGGATCGAAGTCATCTACACCGGGCTGCACCAGACCCCCCAGCAGGTCGTAGATGCTGCGCTCTCCGAGGACGCCGATTTCATCGGGATGAGCATCTTGTCCGGTGCGCACATGACCTTGTTCGCCGAAGTGATGAACCTGCTCGCCAAGAACGACGCCACCGACATCGTCGTGTTCGGTGGTGGAATCATTCCCGGCGCGGACATACCCGAATTGGAAAAGATCGGAGTCGCGCGGATCTTCACTCCGGGCACTCCCACGCAGGACGTCGTCGACTGGGTGAACGCGAACGCTGCTAAGCGCGCACTCAACTGACGCACCACATACCCACCTAACGATCGCGCCACCATCGCGGTCACCGGTAGCTAGTCGAGGAACGACGAGGAGAACCGTGGATCTGTACGAGTACCAGGCCAAGGAGTTGTTCGTGCGCCACGAGGTGCCGACTACTCCAGGAGACGTGTGCACGACGCCCGATGAAGCCGAGTCGGTGGCCGAGCGCATCGGTGGACCGGTGGTCGTCAAGGCGCAGGTGAAGACCGGCGGACGCGGCAAGGCCGGCGGGGTGAAGTTGGCGGCGGATCCGGCCGAAGCCCGAGTGAAGGCCGAGGCGATCTTGGGCATGGACATCAAGGGGCACACAGTGCACCGGGTCCTCGTGGCCGAGGCATCGGACATCGCGGAGGAGTACTACGTCTCCTTTCTGCTGGATCGCGCCGACCGCGCGTTCTTGGCGATGGCGAGCATCGAAGGTGGCGTGGACATCGAGGAAGTGGCCGCCACCAAGCCGGAAGCCTTGGCCAAGATCCGCGTAGACGCGCTCGAAGGCGTGACTCCTATGTTGGCGCGAGATATTGCGGCCGCTGCGAACTTCCCCGAACCGATCCGTGCGCAGGTCGCCGACATTCTCGTCGACTTGTGGCGGACCATGGTCAAGGAGGACGCGACCTTGGTCGAGGTGAATCCGCTGGTGCAGACCCCCGACGGTCGTGTTCTCGCACTCGACGGCAAGGTCACTATCGACGAGAACGCCGCTTTCCGTCACCCCGAGCACGAGGCGCTCGTCGATCGTGATGCCACTGATCCGATCGAATTACGAGCTAAGGATCTCGACCTCAACTACGTCAAGCTCGATGGCGCCGTGGGGATCATCGGCAACGGGGCCGGGTTGGTGATGAGCACTCTGGATGTCGTGTCTTACGCCGGTGAGGAATTCGGTGGTGTGCAGCCGGCGAACTTCCTGGACATCGGAGGCGGAGCCTCTGCGGAGGTCATGGCCAATGCACTTGACATCGTTCTTTGTGATCCGGACGTCGAGTCCGTTTTCGTCAACGTATTCGGGGGTATCACCTCATGCGACGCCGTCGCTAACGGAATCGTGCAGGCAATCGCCATGCTGGAAGAGCGCGGCGAATCGGTCACCAAGCCGATCGTCTGTCGCATCGATGGCAACAACGCCGAAGAGGGACGTCGCATCCTCGACGAAGCTGAGCACGAACTCATCGAACTCGTGGAAACCATGGACGATGCCGCAGGCCGGGTTGCCGAACTGGCAGCCGCCCGCGTGGCTGGAAAGTAGGTAGCGAGAACATGGCCATCTGGCTGGACGACAACAGCAAGATCATCGTGCAGGGCATGACCGGATCCGAGGGCACGAAGCACACGCGCCGAATGGTGGCCAGTGGTGCCCAGGTAGTGGCCGGGGTGACTCCCGGCAAGGCGGGTCAGGACGTCGATGGCATTCCGATCTTCAACGACGTCGCGTCCGCGATGGCGACTACCGGCGCGAACGTATCCGTGGTTTTCGTGCCACCGAAGTTTGCGAAGGGTGCGGTCGAGGAAGCGGTCGACGCCGCCATACCGCTGTGTGTCGTGATCACCGAGGGCATCCCTGTGCACGACACCGCTCAGTTCTTCCAGTACTCGCAGAATGCCGGGACAACCCGGCTCATCGGGCCGAACTGCCCTGGGATCATTAGCCCAGGGAAGTCGAACGCAGGGATCATCCCCGCCGACATCGCCGAGCCCGGGCGCATCGGACTGGTATCCAAGTCCGGCACGCTGACCTACCAGATGATGTACGAACTCCGCGACCTCGGTTTCTCCACCTGTGTCGGAATCGGCGGGGATCCGATCATCGGAACCACGCATATCGATTGCCTTGCCGCTTTCGAGGAAGACCCGGACACCGATGCCATCGTGATGATCGGTGAGATCGGGGGGGATGCCGAGGAGCGCGCCGCGGCCTTCATCGACGGCAACGTGACCAAGCCGGTCGTCGGATACGTGGCTGGCTTCACCGCCCCCGAGGGCAAGACCATGGGCCACGCGGGTGCGATCGTCTCGGGGTCAGCTGGAACCGCTGCCGCCAAGCAGGAGGCCCTCGAGGCGGTGGGTGTGAAAGTCGGGCGTACGCCGAGCGCCACGGCGCGGCTCATGCGAGAGATCATGGGCGGCTGACCTCGGTGGTCGATTCGTTGCACACACGTGCCTGAGACCTGGGGACCGCTGCTCATCGCGGTCGTGGGCTTCGCAGCTTTGCTTTACGGATTCTCCAAGACCGCGATGCCGGTAGCGGCGGTAGCGGCGGGACCGCTGTTGGCTGCCGCCCTCGGCCCGACCGTCGCTGCCGGATTCGCCGTTCCGCTGCTCATTCTCGGCGACTTGATCGGGTTGCTGTATTTCCGTCAGCACGCCGATTGGCGGTTGATCGCCAAGATCGCACCGGGGGTCCTAGTGGGCTTCCTCATCACCGCTGCACTGTTCGCGTTCGCATCGACCAGTGTGATCGCGCGCGTTATCGGAGTACTTCTCTTGGTCTCCGTAGGCCTGGAGGTCCTTCGTCGGCGCTCGGCTCGGCTTCAGGGGTCAGGTGTCGGCGGTGCAGGCGTCGCCGTCGCTGCAGCTGATGGTGGTGTGCACGCAGCCCGAGCTGGGGTTGCAGCTGTCGGTGGTGCAGACGCTCTGGTCGTCGCAGCTCGTGGAGGTGCAGCCGAGCGAGCCCGGGTTGCACGTGCACGTCCCGGAGCGGCAGGTGTCACCCTGGGTGCAGGCGTTGCCGTCGTCGCAGGAGGTGCCGTCG
>JBMTHB010000126.1:0-4572 GCA_049435845.1 Candidatus Nanopelagicales bacterium
CACCGGCATGGATGGGGTCGGGGATGAAGTCGTGGCCGAGCGTGTGCATCTTCATCAGCGGGGTCATGCCTGCTGTGTCGCCGAAGTCGTACGCGTACACGCCGCGCGTCAGAGACGGACACGATGCGGGTTCGGCCGCCAGGATGCGGGGGTTGATCTTCCCGTCGAGCTTCTCCTTGATGAAGGGGAAGGACAGGCCCGCGAAGTTGGATCCGCCACCGGTGCAGCCGACGATGAGAGTCGGGGTGTCACCGGCCATCTCCATCTGCAGCAGCGCTTCTTGGCCGATGACGGTCTGGTGCAGCAGCACATGGTTCAGCACCGAACCCAGCGCATAACGCGTGCTCGGATCCTGTGCGGCCACTTCGACGGCCTCGGAGATCGCAATACCCAGCGAGCCGCTGTGGTTCTTCGGATCGGCAGCGAGTTGGCGCCCTACCTCGGTGAGTTGCGAGGGTGAGCGGTGGATCTTGGCCCCGAAGGTCTCGATCATCAAGCGTCGGTAGGGCTTGGCGTCGTAGGACGCTCCCACCTGCCAGACCTCGCAGTCCATGTCGTACAGAGCACAGGCGAAGGCCAATGCGGTTCCCCACTGCCCCGCGCCGGTCTCGGTGGTGAGCCGCGTGGTGCCTTCCTTCTTGTTGTAGTAGGCCTGCGGGACCGACGTGTTCGGCTTATGCGAGCCGGCCGGCGAGACTCCCTCGTACTTGTAGTAGATACGCGCGGGAGTACCCAGCGCCTGCTCGAGCCGGTGGGCGCGGAACAGCGGAGACGGACGCCACTGCCGATAGACGTCGAGCACTCCACCGGGGATCTCGATGTATCGATCGGTCGATACCTCCTGCAGGATCAACTCCATCGGGAAGAGTGGAGCGAGGTCATCGGGTCCGACTGGATCCATGCGTCCGGGGTGCAACGGAGGCGGAGGTGGCGTCGGTAGATCGGCCATGATGTTGTACCAAACGGTGGGCATCTGATCTTCCGAGAGCACGTACTTGTGCTGCCGCACGGTGTCGTCCATGGCCGCCTCCTTGAATCGATGTAGGACCCGACGCTAACGCCACGCGCAGGTGTCATCAAGCGCTTAGATCGAATCGATACCCGGTCGGTTGCTATGCGCAGGAAGCGGGGAGGCTCAGGCGGGGAGTACTCGTCCCATGCCGGTGTAGTTGCGCCCCCACCATGACCCGGTGATCGGACTGACCCGTACTCGTTCACCGGAGTTGGGGGCATCGATCATCTTGTTGCCACCGATGTAGATACCGACGTGATGGGTGCCGTTCTCGAAGAAGAACACCAGATCACCCGGTCGGGCTTGCTTGCGGGGGATGCGCTCCACTCCCTGGTACTGGATCCGCGAGGAGCGACCGATCTCCATGCCCAGGGCTTGACGGAAGACGAATTGGGTGAGGCCGCCGCAGTCGAAGGCGTGCGGACCGGCCCATCCGGCGCGGTAGGGGTCGCCGATCTGCTTGCGAGCCACCCGAACCACCTCGGCCCGCATCGACGCGACCAGGGCTGTCCGTTGGGCTTTCACCAGCCGGGCATCGCGCTTGGTCATCGCCTTGGCGTCCGCGGCACGCACCCGCGGGTGCAAACCCACCTTCGAGCCGGCAAGGCGATCAGCCGAGGCCACGTGCACGGCCTGGGCCGACGCGGAGGACGGCGAAGCAGACGCCAGAGGCCAGATCAACGCGGCGGCCACCACGATCGCCAGCCCGGCGAACCCCGCGGACATCACCCGGCCGCTGCGCAGGGAAGTCTCGCGCGGCTGCCCGCTGCGCAGGGAAGTACGCAGGGACGGGTCCGCGGCCGAGTCGCTCGATCGTGTCCTCATGCCGGGGACGCTAAGCGCACCCTGGCGAATCACGAAATGGTAACGACCGGATACCGGGCGCCATCACCGGTCATGTATGACCCATGTCACAGATTACCCGCGACATTCCTGGGATGTTTCCGAGTCCACACCGCGACACTCTCGAGTGCTACTTGACCCCCGATCGTCGGCTCTGGCCGAAGATCCGGAATTACAGCGGCCGGATCAAGCTCGCGTAGTCGAGCGCGGTGGCCGGTCGATCGAGCAGCCGGCCGTCAGGAAGGGGCACGGCCAGCGGTGATCCCGCCTCATCCACGATCGAGACCGTGTTGGCTCCGGCCGAGGACAAACTCAGCACCACTTGGCCGAGCAGCAGGACCTGCTCGGCGGACGGCAAGGAGGAGAACTGCGACGCGACCGCGATGGTCGCGTCCGCGGTGGGCAACGAGACGTCTCCCGACGGCACGAATTGACTAACCAGGGCCGTACCCGTGAGCGGATCGACGACGACGCTGCGCAGTCCCGTCTCGGTCGGCGGTCCGGCCGCGAGCGCGTCGAGCACCACCTGCGGATCCGCCGGCGCCGGAAGATCGCTCACCAGCGGCACGAGCCCGTCCTCGCGGATGAAGTACAGATCGACGACCTCGATCGCCGGAGGCGGGGAGATGGTCGGCGAGGGCGTGGGTGATGGGCTCGGTGAGGGTGTCGGAGTCTGGGTGGGCACCACGATCGGCGGCGGGATCACTTCCGGGGGTAGTGCCTGGGCCGAGTCCTCCAGGGGCACACCGCATCCGGCGACCACGAGCGCAACTGTCGCGATGACGCCGGCGAAGCCAGAGCCGCGTCGCGTCGCAACTGCGCGCCGGGGGATCACGCGCCGTTCCCGTCGTCGTCGCGACTGATCGGGATCTCCACGATGAATCGAGCTCCCCCGCCGTCGCGGTTTTCCACGAGCAACTCAGCGTTGAGTAGATTCGCCTGCTCGCGTGCGATGGCAAGGCCCAATCCGGCGCCGGAGGTGTGGTGGGCATCCTCACCGCGCGTGAACGGCTCGAACAGCTTCTCCAATTGCGCTGGATCGATACCCGGTCCTCGGTCTTCGACGTAGATCCGCACCGTGTCCGAGCGTCGCTCCACCCGGATGTCCTCGACACCACCGCCGTGGCGTTGCGCGTTCTCCACCAGGTTGCCCACGATGCGCTCGAACCGACGCCCATCGGTGCGGATGACCGGAGCATCGCCGCTCACGAGATCGTCGGGCAGGTTCCGCACACGCACCACGTCCAGGCACAGCAAGGACACGTCGACTGTCTCGATCTGGATCGGATCGTCGCCCCCGATCCGGGAGATTTCCAGCAGATCGAGAAGCATCTGCGACATGCGATGCACCTGTTCCACCAGCACCGCGATCAAGCCGGCTTCCCGCTCGGGTAGCTCATCGCGCCGGCGATCCAGCAGATCCGCGGTTCCCACGACGGTGGTGAGCGGCGAGCGAAGCTCGTGACTCACGTTGGCGCTGAATCGTCGTTCGCGTTGGATCCGAGACTGCACAGCTTCGGCCATCTCGTTGAAGGAACCTGCGATCGGATCGAGGTCTCGGTCCCCGGTCTCTTCGATGCGGGTTGCGAGATCTCCCGAGGCGATCCGCCGGGTGCCCGCTCCCAGCCGCAATACCGGGCGCAGCACCTGACTCACGGTGTATCTGCCGATCACCACACCAACCGCACCGGCGATCAGCGTCTGTCCGGCGAGCAGCCACGCGCCGATCGTCAGGGTGCGATCCAGATCCGACAGGGAGAAGACCTCCACGTACATCGCGTCGGTCAACTGCACGGCCACTACGAAGTACGGCTCACCGCCGATAGCCGATCGCTGCTGCGCACCACCCGCGCTCGCCGCGGTCTCGAGCAGACCGACCGGAAGAGCATCGGGGGGCACCGTGACGCCCGATGTGTACCAGGTGCCGGCAACGCGCACCAGTGCCTGCGACGACCCGATGGCAGGCACTTGCTCGAGTGCCTCGGTGGGTGGCAGACCGGCGGCGAGCGACGCAGCCACTGCGCGCGAATCCAGCAATGCGCGGGTGAGCGCGGAGTCCTCACGTTGATTCAGCAGATAGAAGCTCGCGAAGAAGTACGTAGCGCTGGAGACCGCGGCGGCGATCACAAGAGAGATGACCCCGAAGGCGATCGCCACTCGGGTTCGCAGACCGAAGCGCATGTCAGGCCTTCATGCGATAGCCGAAACCGCGCACAGTGAGCAGCAGTTCCGGATTCGCCGGATCATCCTCGATTTTGTTCCGCAGCCGGTAGATCAGGTTGTCGACCACGCGTCCATCACCCGCGTTGCCGTACCCCCACACCTTGCGCAACAGGTGATCTCGGCTGAGCACGCGGCCTTTGGCACCGATCAACTCCGCGAGCACGAAGAATTCGATGCGCGACACCGGCACGGGTTCCCCGTTTCGCATTACTTCCGCAGTGTCCGGGTGCAGTTCGATCGGCCCGCAGACCAGATCCTCCTCGGATTCCTCCGGTTGCGCCGATCGCCGCAACTGGGTCCGGATCCGCGCCATGAGTTCCTTGGCGACAAAGGGTTTGGTGACGTAGTCGTCCGCACCGGCTTCCAGGCCCGCCACTACATCGTGGCTGTCGGTCTGCGCGGTGACGATGATGATCGGCACCTGGCTGGTGGCGCGCAGACTGCGCACCAGGTCCAGGCCGTGGATCCCCGGCAGCCGGAGGTCCACCAACACC
>JBMTHB010000127.1:0-4552 GCA_049435845.1 Candidatus Nanopelagicales bacterium
CGACGCTCTTCCGATCTCCCTGCTGCTCCCACGCCGGCCACGGCACCGACATCGCTCCCTCCGATGCGCGTGAGCAGTCGGTTCCAATCAGCCAACACATCGTCTGCCCTCGCCACATCCGATTCGGATAGACCCTTCTGCGGGCCGAACCGTCGGGCGGCTCCTTCGGGCCCACATAGCGGGGAGTCGACATCGACCAGCACCGTCCATTGCTTCGAGCGCAGCACATCGATGTCGTCAGGGGATTCGATTTTCGTCGCCTGCGTGAGTCCGGATAGGCCGCAGCCCACGTCCCTTCCCTGCGCATCCTTCACAACGAAGCCCAAGCCCTGGAGCAATCCGAGTCCACCATCCGTGGATGCCGAACCCCCGAGCGCCACGACGATGTGTTCGGCTTCGGCGATGCTGTGCCGTATCGCGATACCCAGACCTGTGGTGTGTGCCTGCCATGGGCGCAACTCCCCACGCCAGCGTGCGATTCCACAGATGTTCGCGAGCTCGATCACCACAGTGTCGCCACTGCGTGCCGCGTCACCTCGGACTTGTTCTCCTTGCGCATCGATGGTCGCAACGCTCTCCACGCACCAGCCAGCCCGTTGCAGCACAGCCACCGTGCCATCCCCGCCGTCAGCCAGCGGAATCTGGACACAGGTCCACTCAGGTGAGGTGTCCTCGATCCCTGCGCACACGCTGGCGCATGCTTCTTCCGCTGTGGCGCTGCCTTTGAACTTGTCGCGGGAAACCACCACGGTAGTCATGCGACAGATTCCACCATGTCTCGCGCCGACTACCGGGTGTCGCTACCGAACGCTCCCGCGCGTTCGATCGCCGAGCGACCGGCCTCCAAACGCGCCACCGGAACCCGGAACGGCGAGCATGAGACGTAGTCCAGTCCGACCTCGTCGAAGAAGTGCACAGATTCCGGATCTCCACCGTGCTCGCCACACACCCCGCAGTGCAGCCCGGGTCGGATACTCCGTCCCTTCTCGACTGCCATCTTGACCAGGGCACCCACACCATCGCGGTCGATGGACTCGAACGGGGAGACAGCGAAGATGCCCATCTCCAGGTACGGGCTGAAGAACGCGGCCTCGACGTCGTCCCTGCTGAAGCCCCACGTGGTCTGCGTGAGGTCATTGGTGCCGAAGGAGAAGAACTCTGCCTTCTCGGCGATGCGATCGGCTGTGAGCGCCGCTCGCGGCAACTCGATCATCGTGCCGATCGCGAATCCGAGTGGACATCCGTTCTTGGCTTCCACCTCCGCGAGAACCCGCTCGGCCTCGGCGCGCGTGAAATCGAACTCCGCCGCAGTGGCCACCAGCGGGATCATGATCTCTGCGCGCGGATCCTTGCCCTGGGACCGCAAGGAGCAGGCCGCTTCCGCGATGGCGCGAACTTGGAGGGCGAAGAGTCCCGGCAAAACCAAGCCGAGGCGCACCCCACGCAGTCCGAGCATCGGGTTCTGCTCGGCGAGGCGGTTGACCTCGTGGAGCACCTGGACCTTGCCCTCGTCCACCTGGCCCCGCTCCTTGTCCAGCGCGACTTCCACGGCGAGTTCGGTCCGGTCGGGCAGGAACTCGTGCAGCGGTGGG
Source organism: Candidatus Nanopelagicales bacterium (assembly GCA_049435845.1). Taxonomy (GTDB): domain Bacteria; phylum Actinomycetota; class Actinomycetes; order S36-B12; family S36-B12; genus S36-B12. The sequence continues at coordinate 1,593 of JBMTHB010000127.1, forward strand.
TCGATCAATCGGATGGTGACCGGCAGTCCGTCCATGGCATCGAGAACCGCCATGAAGTCGGCTATCTGCAGCGGCAGGAGGGCGTCGAGGGCCGCCTGCTGTTGCGCATCGGTGCTCGCCAGGATCAACTTCTCGACGTACTTCTTGTGTTCGCCCAGGAACATGTGCTCGGTGCGCAGCAGGCCGATGCCTTGAGCACCCATGCGTCGCGCTCGAGCCGCATCAGGTCCGGTGTCGGCATTGGTACGCACACCTAGCCGACGACGTTGGTCGGCGTGACGCATGATGCGATCCACCGAACGCACCAATTCCATCGTCGGCTCATCGACACCGGCGATGGCGGTATCGAGACCCTCCTCGAAGTACCGGACCACTGGGCTTTGCACCACCGGCACTTCGCCTGCGAAGACTTCTCCGGTGCTGCCGTCGATCGAGATGACCTCGCCTTCGGTGATCTCCCGATCTCCCACGCGCAACTTCTTGTCCTTGCCACGTACCTCGATCGTTTCCGCACCGCACACAGCTGTCTTGCCCATCCCGCGCGCGACGACCGCGGCGTGGGAGGTCTTCCCTCCACGACTGGTCAGGATGCCTGCGGCAGCGACCATGCCGGCGAGGTCGTCGGGATTGGTCTCTCGACGCACGAGGATCACGTCCTCCCCACGCGCAGCCCATTGCACGGCCGTGGCCGAATCGAAGACGACCTTGCCGACCGCGGCACCAGGTGAGGCATTCGTTCCGATTGCCAGTAATTCCGCGGTGTTGTCACTCGCGAACTGCGGGAACATCAACTGAGCGAGCTGGGCGCCAGTAACGCGTTCCACTGCTTCGTCCATCGAGATGACGCCCTCATCCACGAATTGCACGGCGATGCGGAAAGCAGCTCCCGCCGTGCGCTTGCCCACTCGGGTCTGCAGCATCCACAGCTTCCCGCGCTCGATAGTGAATTCGATATCGCACAAATCGCGATAGTGGCCCTCCAGCGTGGCCATGATGGCCAGCAGTTCGTCGTAGGCGTTCTTGTCGAGGTCCTCGAGTTCGTGCAGGGACAATGTGTTGCGGATTCCGGCCACGACGTCCTCACCCTGGGCATCGGGCAGGTAGTCGCCGTAGACGCCTTTCTCTCCCGATCCGGGATCGCGGGTGAAAGCAACCCCGGTACCCGAGCCCTCCCCCACATTTCCGAAGGCCATCGCCTGGACGTTCACCGCGGTGCCCAGATCCTCCGAGATCCGCTCCCGGCGGCGATAGATGATCGCTCGCTCGGTATTCCAGGAATCGAAGACCGCACGAATCGCGCGCATCAGTTGCTCGAGCGGATCTTGCGGGAAGGGCGCACCGGACTCGCGGGCGATGACATCCTTGAACTCACCGACCAAAGACTGGACCTGCTCAACACTGAGTTCGATGTCGCTGGAAACCCCGGCTCGATGCTTGGCGTCATCCAATAGCGATTCGAACGCCTCACCATCGATTCCGACGACGGTCTTGCCAAACATCTGAAGAAGTCGCCGGTAGGCATCCCACGCGAATCGTGGATCGTTCGCGCTCTCAGCGAGTCCGATGACGCTCTGGTCGTTCAGACCGATGTTCAAGACGGTCTCCATCATCCCGGGCATGGAGAATCGCGCACCGGAACGCACAGACACCAGCAGCGGATCACTCGGATCACCCAGGCGTCGACCCATCGCTTCCTCGAGGTTCGCCACGTGCTCGGCGATCTCGGCTTCCAAGCCGTCGGGGTTATTACCGTTCTCCAGATAGTGACGGCACGCCTCGGTGGTGATCGTGAATCCGGGAGGTACCGGGAGCCCCAGCTTGGTCATCTCAGCGAGATTGGCTCCCTTGCCGCCGAGCAGATCGGCCATCGACCGATCTCCATCGCGGAAGTCGAAGACGTACATGCCCCAAGGGCACACCATGCAAACGCTTCACTGCCAGCGCAAATCCATTCGGCGGGAGGAAATATCGGTGATGTGCCCCACACCAGGACCTTGGGCCCGGTCTACACCGCGACGCGGCGGCCCATCAACCTCCGCTAACCGACAATTCCGCCTGCGCGACGACATATGCCGAGGCCTCATTGATGTAGGGGCTGTCGAGCCACCCCTCAGGCAGGGTCGGCGCACGACCGCCTGATGTCCGGCCCCGGGGGCCCGAGCCGACATCGGCGTTGAAGTCCTGATTGACGTCGATTCGTGAGAGCAGCGCATCGAGTTCGGCCAAGGAAGCCACGGTGCCCAACGACTGCCGAACCGGTTGCGCGACACGGAAACCCTTCAAGTACCACGCCATGTGCTTGCGGATGTCCCGACACCCCTTCACTTCGCCGTAGTCCCAGCAAAGCAACTCCGCGTGCCGACGCAATGTGCGTAGGACCTCGTCCAAACGCGGCTCCGGTGGCAAAGGATCGCCTCGAAACGCCGCGACCAGATGCCCGAACAACCAGGGCCTGCCCAGACAGCCGCGGCCCACCACCACACCGTCCGCCCCTGTCCGCTCGACCATGCGCAGCGCGTCGCTCGCGGTCCAGATATCACCATTGCCGAGCACCGGGGTACCCCATGGCGCGAGTTCATCCTTGAGTCGCGCGATCGCCTGCCAGTCGGCTTGTCCTGAGTACATGTCGTGCGCAGTCCGACCGTGCAGCGCCACCCAGGCCACGCCGGCGAGGGCCGCGGTGCGCCCGGCTTCCAGATAGGTCAGGTGATCGTGATCGATGCCCTTACGCATCTTCACCGACACCGGCACTTGTCCATCTGCTGCCTCCACCGCCGACTCCACGATCGAGGCGAACAGATCCTTCTTCCACGGCAGGGCACTCCCGCCACCCTTACGGGTCACCTTGGGAACCGGGCAGCCGAAGTTCATGTCGATGTGATCGGCGCGGTCCTCCTCGACGATGATTCGAACGGCCTGCGCCATCACCTTCGGGTCCACCCCGTACAACTGCACCGACC
>JBMTHB010000128.1:0-4540 GCA_049435845.1 Candidatus Nanopelagicales bacterium
AACGTCAAGCGGCGGTGCGCGAGCCCGAGCGCCGGTAGGCGCCGGGGGTGAGGCCAGCAACGACGAGCCAGGCGATCGTGCCGACATGCAGCACGTCATTCGCCGAGAAGTAGATGTCCGCCGCGCAGAGGGACTCGATGAATCCACCAGCGAAGTACACGAGGTAGTCGAACTGCACAACAACGATCAGCGCCAGCGCCCCCAGCACATGTCGGCCGAGCAGTTGATCACGCTGCCGCCACGCGAGAACGACAACAAGTGCGGGTACGAGGAAGAGCAGGAGAATCTCGGACGACAGCAGCATTGCACTCGAGATCGGCACGCACGCGATGGTGACGACCACGAATGCAAGAGCATTGAGGATGGCCTACACCATGATTGCACGCAGCCATGCGGCATCGCGAGCGCCCATGCGACAGCGATCACCATGGCGCTCATACTCGCGACCTGCAGGAGGCTGTAGATGATCTCGAAGCCATTGGTGGGAGCACAGACATCACGACCGGCGCACTTCCACTCAAAAAACTGAATGTCTGGTAGCGGATGCCTGCCGATCCCGCGGTACATCGCCGAGACGAAGACGAGGACGCTGCTCCACAACTCGGCAACGACGATCAAGCCCAGCTCAACGCACGGCCGTTGGGCGCACCATTGCTGCGGGGTCGTCGCTGGGGCATAGTCGAGACCGGGGACCGAAGCGATCCCGACGAGGCCCGCTGCGATCCCTGCAAGTCCGGCCAGGAACGGAGGCTTCACGTGGTGTCTTTAGGAGTCTGATGCGCGAGCCCTCACGAACTCCAGAAGGGTACGCACACCGAAGCCAGTCGCTCCCGGCGCGCTGGCCGGTCCCACCCATGCGGGCCCTGTTATGTCGAGGTGGGCCCATGCAACTCCCGCAGGCACGAAGCGCTCAAGGAAGAGGCCTGCCGTAATCGCACGACCAACGTCGCTCTCCGGATGATTCTTGACCCCAGTACCCAAGAGGACCTGAGGGAGATAGCGATGAGCCAGCGGAAGCCGCCACCACGCCTCACCCACGGTGACGCCAGCATCGATCATGGAGCTGGCGAGAGTATCGTCGTTGGCGAAGAGTGCCCCGATCTCATTACCAAGTGCAATAGCCGACTGGTAGGTGAGAGCTGCAATGTCGATGATCGCATCGACAGGTTCCTCAGCCGCGTAGGCCAAGGCATCCGATAGGAGCACTCGACCTTCGAAGTCAGTATCCACGATCGTGATCTGCGTTCCATTTCGACCTGTAACCACATCGCCGGGCCTTACTGCATCGGGGCCCACCATATTCTCGACAAGTGGAAGCAGACCTCGCACCGTGACGGGCAGACCGACATCCGGTAACACTGACAAGACGGCCAGGACCACCGCGGCACCGACCTTGTCCATACGCATCGGAGCCATGGCCGTCGGGGACTTAAGGGACAGACCCCCCGTGTCGAAAGTGACGCCCTTGCCCACCAGCGTTATCGATGCCACGGGGTCATTCGCCACATACCGCACATCGACGAGCCGCGGCTGATGACGCGACCCCTGACCGACGGCGAGGATTCCTCCGAATCGCTCTCGCTTGAGCGCGTCATCGCCCATCACTTCGACGATTAGCCCCTTGGTTCGGGCTATCTCTTGAGCGAGTGAAGCGAACCGTTCTGGGTAGAGTTCTTGTCCCGGAGCGCTCGTCCACCGACGGGCTCGGCGCAGGGCCGAAGCCTCAGCTTCAGCCCAAGCTAGGGCTCGCGCGGGGAGACGCGGCCACTCGGGCAGATAGCCAGCATCGACAAACTCCACCACAGCATCGGACTCGCGCACCACCGGCGGCCTCATGGGACCCAGTGGATTTTGTGTCAGGACGGTCCCGGATGGGAGGCCGACCGCGGCCACAGCCGCACGGACATGCTCGCGATCAGGTTTCTCACCCAGGCCGCAGTAGACAGTCAGCCCCTCATCGGTTACTACGGCTCGCTGGCCGAGCTTCCCGTCGAAGCCCTGCGCCTCAAGCAGGCTCCTGATGTGCGGGGAAAGAGCCAGGACGTCTTCGGGTGTCACTAGGCGCGCCGCACTGCCCACCATCAATGACTCCCTGCGTCATCAAGCTCGGGTCGTGCGCCGGAAGGCCTGGTCAGCGGCGACGGCGACGAAAATCAGGAGGCCGAGGATGGTGAGCTGGTAGGTGGTGTCCACTCCGAGCAAGTTCAGACCGTTGCTAATCAGCGCGAAGGTGAAAATGCCCATCACTCCGCGCCACACGGCTCCGGATCCCCCAAAGATGCTCACTCCACCCACCACGACGGCCGCAATCGCCGTAAAGACAAACGTGTCGTTGTAGGCATTCGTGGCACCACTGCCGTAACGACCGGCATAGATCACACCGGCAATACCGGCGCCGATGCCGGACAGCACGTAGCAGCCCACGAGCACGCGCTGAGTACGGATACCCGCGAGGTAAGCCGCCTCCCGATTGCCACCCACGGCGTACACCCATTTCCCGAAAATGGTCTTGGACAGGAGCAGTCCAACGATCACGACGAAGGCGAGTGCAATCCATGCCGCGCCCTTGATCCCGAGGAATTTGCCCTCCATAAATCCGTTGAGGGAGGCGGCTACCTCCTTGTCGGCGATGGATACCAAGCCGCCGGCCGCCAAGATAAGCCCGAGGCCTCGGTAGGTGAACGCCGCTGCCAGAGTGCCAATGAACGAGTTGACGTTCGTCGCGGTGATGGCCAATCCCGTGATCAGACCCAAAAGGGCACCGAACAGCACGCCAAAGACGATGCCGGGAAACATGCCGAACCAATTGATCGCATTCACTGTCATGATCGCCGCGGCAGTGGCTACCGCGGCGATAGAAAGGTCGAAGATCCCGGCAATCACGGCGACGGTCGTGGTCGCCGCAAAAATCAGCAGGATCGTCGACTGATCAAGGATGTTGGCGGCGTTCTGCAATGACAGGAACGACGGTGACGAGACGGCGAGGACGATGAACAGGACCGCGAAGACGCCTACGATCCCGTAACTGCGGACTCTCTCAAGCATTACCCTTGCCGTCCTTCCCGAAGAATGCGGCCAGCACGTCCTCCTGGACATAAGGCGGCCTGAACTCAGCTTGAATGCGGCCTCGATGAACGACGAGGACCCTGTTGCATACACCGAGGACCTCGTCGATCTCGCTAGAGATGAAGAGCACGGCCAGGCCCGCGTCTGCCATCTCCTGCAGCGTGGCATGGATACCCCGCTTGGCCGCGATGTCGACGCCACGGGTTGGCTCGTCGACGATGAGTACCGTCGGCGTGACATCCACCGCGCGCCCAAATAGGAGCTTTTGCTGGTTTCCCCCAGAGAGAGACACCGCCGGCTGGGCAATGGTGGTGAACCGGAGGTCGACCTTCTCGGCGAGGGCTTTCGCCGTCTGCTTGATCCGTCGACCAGAGACGATTCCGGCCGTGGTGGCCTTGCTGAGCGAGGCGAGCGTGAGGTTGTCCGCGATAGAGGAACCGAGCACAAGGCCCTGCTCCTTGCGGCTTTCGGGGATCATGAAAATTCCCTGGTCGATCGCCTGTTTGGGCGATGACACCGTGATGGCTTGACCATCCAGATGGATCTCGCCCGCTGAGGCGCGATCAGCACCGAAGATGCATCTTGCGATCTCGCTACGACCGGATCCGATGAGGCCAGCCAGACCGACGATCTCCCCCGCATGGATCTCGAATGAAACATCGTTGACTGTTGGCGGACGTTGAAGGTGACTCACCGATAAGCGGATCGCGGTGTCCGGCGCGCGATGCACACTCGCATACTCAGTAGCGAGCGACTTGCCGACCATGCCCGCGACGAGAGAATCTACCGTTTCGTTGACCGTGTCCCCCACTCGCACGAGCTCGCCGTCGCGCATGATGGCGACTCTATTGCTGAGCGACAGAACCTCCTCAAGAAAGTGCGAGATGAGAATCACGGTGGCTCCGCGTTCGACGATTTGGCGAATCGATGCGTGGAGGTGGACAACCTCATTCGCAGTGAGCGCCGCACTAGGCTCATCCATGATGATGAGACGGGCGTCCTGCGACAGCGCTCGCAGGATCTCCACCTTCTGCTGATCAGCGATGCGCAGCGCGGCAACTTTGAGGCGTGGATCAAGATCGAACTGGGTCAGCTCTACGAGTTCGTCGTACCGACGTCGCATGGCCTTGCGGTTTGGGAAGATCGCCCGGCGCGGAAGGTTGCCGAGCAAAACGTTCTCCTCGACGGTGGCATCCGGGACGAGCATGATCTCCTGCGCCATCATGGAGACTCCGCCTCGAATTCCTTCGTAGGGGTTGCGGAAGGACACCGGCTGCCCGGAAATCAGAATTTCGCCACTGTCTGGGGTGTGTACGCCCGCGAAAATCTTGGCGAGTGTCGACTTGCCAGCTCCGTTCTCTCCCACCAGGCCGAAGATGCTGCCAGCGGGAACTTCGAGGGAGACGTCGCGCACAGCCCGCGTCGCACCAAATGTCTTCACGACATTGCGGGCCTCGAGCAGGTGTGGGGGGGG
>JBMTHB010000129.1:0-4498 GCA_049435845.1 Candidatus Nanopelagicales bacterium
CACCCTGGGCACCGTCTATGTCCCCCCGACGGCCAAACAGGGGTGCCTCCACCCTGATTCTCCCGCGTGATCCCAGGTAGGAGGCCCGCTAGCGCCTGCGAGATTGCCAGCTCAGCTTCTTGCCTTTCTTGGTGCAGACGAGTTTGCCGATGACGGCACCCTTGCTGAAGCACGTCTGGCCCTTCTTGACCCGGATCGTCACCGCGATCGTGGGGCTCGAGTAGGTGAAGTCGAAGGCGCGGATCATCACGAGCGCATCGCGATAGGAGATGCCCACGGTGGCGGCCTTCTCCTCACCGTCCTCGGCATAGACCTCCACGCGCATGGCGCTGGTGCGACGGGGATCAACACCCCAGAGGCATCGCGCGGTCTTGTCGGGGATCACCGTCTCGTAATAGCCCCGCCACTCGGCCTTGCCATCGGGCCAGTGGTGCGCTGCTGACACGTTCAACTCCAGCCGACCCTGCTGCGGATTCCAGATGGGTGCTCCTCCGTAGGAGCCGTTGAAGGAGTAGACGATCGGGCCGTCCAGGTAGCACTTGCTGTCACCTTGATCCCACATCCGCGGATCCCAGATGAAGAAGTCGAACGCCGATGACACGTACTCGGGGATCCCGGTGACGCGCGCCTGCTCGCTTTGCACCTGGAGCAGCATCGCGCCACCGGTGATGGAGTAGCGGTGCGCGCCATTGGCCAGATCCTCGGACGTAAAGCGCGCATCGACTGCTCGGGCTCGCACGATCGAGGGCGTGAGCCAGGACATCCGCAGGTCCACGCGCAGTGTCGTGCCGTCGGGTAGCACCGGAGGCAGGTAGCAGGGATCGGTCTCACCGTGCATGCAGCCGTACTTCGTGATGGATCCCGCGACCTGGTCGAATCCCTCGAGGAACATCCCGAAGGTCAGTCCTACGGAGTCCGGGCCGCCGTAACTGCCCTGCAGCCGGACGATGGCCGACTGGCCGTCCTCGAGCACGAGGCCGGGGACATTCCAGGTCGTCGAGTGCCTGGCGATATCCCCGTAGCCCGGCTCATTGACATCCTCGGTCTGACCGGCGATGAAGGTGCCGGGCGTGTAGGAGCCATCCGCGCTCACCAAACCGATGCTCTCGATGCAGTCGAGTTGGATATCGCGCTCGCACGCGAGCAGGAAGGTGCGCTGGCTCGGATTGACCAGGGGACGTCTGCCGTACTGATCCAGCGTCACCCGGTCATCCAGCGTCGCGCGCGACCAGTTGAGAGGAATTTTCGTCTCCTGGATCTGCGACGGCACCCAGTCATCAGCCGGTTGCACCGGCGCACTGGAAGCTGACGGGGCACTAACGATCAGCCCACCCATCAGACCGAGCCCTACGAGACTCGCAACGATTCGCTTCATGATCCCCCAGACCTCGGTGCCTACCTCACCTCGAAGCTGCTGATGAAGGCGGACGGGCTCCGAAGGATCCACACCTGACCCTTCGCCTTCGCGCCGGACAATTTCAGGGAGAACGTCGCCTTACCCTTCTTCACCTGCGCACTCACCTGCGTGCCGCCGTCCTCCCGTGTGCCTCGCAACGCGACGGCAAGAACTTGGCTTGTCCCCTTGACCTTCGTCAGGGTGACCTTGGCACCCTTGCGACTGCGATCGACCTGGACACAGGTCACCTTCTTCGAGTCACAGACCCTCTTACCCGGCGAGGCAGACAACGGTGTCGGCCGAGCGACGATCTGCTTCTCGGAGTAGGTGAAGTTCGTGGCGATCAGCTTGACCACGTCCGCTCGCGCGTCGTACGAGATCGCCTTCGTGCCGGCAACCTCTTCACCGTTCTCGGCGAACACTTCGATTTCCATGCGAGCCGTCTGCCGTGGATCGACCTTCCACATGCACCGAGCGAGTTCACCCGGGACGAACACCTCGGCCTCACCCCTGTAGACCGATCCATTCGGCTCGTAGTGAAGCCCGCTCACGCCGAACGACAACGATCCGGTGCGCGCGTCCCACTCCGGAATCTGTCCGCCGTTGCCGTTGGAGTACGCCGATGCAAGTCCCATCCCCTGGCACTCCGCGAGGACCCCATTTCTCGCTCGGATATCGCTCAGGAAGCCGCCCCACTCGTAGGTCACGGCGTCGAATCGGTCTGCCTTCTCGGCGACGTCCTGGTCGAGGATCCATTGACTGCCGCCAGGCCTGCCCGTGATGGACACGCGAAGACCACCCGGCACCGTGTCCATGGACGTCGTCATTCCAACCACCGTGGATTGCGCGAAGACGGGGATCAACGTGCTGGTGCGGAACGTGTACCGGTACTCGGTGTCGGCGAGCCACGGAGCGCGCCAGCACGGATCGGTGCCAGGGAAGCGCGGGTCGCCGTTGAGGCATCGGTTAATGGCGGGATCCCATACGACATCCGTCCCGTGTGGATGCGCCTGCAACGCGAACCCGTAGCCGGCGTACGGCGGTCCGTTGATGTCATCACGCTCGACCAGCTGCGCAATGAGTTCACCTCGCCCGCCCTCGTGCACGAGACCGGGCGTCCCGTAGATGTATCTCGTCTCACCGTAGACGATGTTCCCCTCACCATCGTCGCTCTCGATCGACTGCTGCGGCGTCGGCCCCGTCGCTGTCAGCCACTCGTCATCGACCTTGTACTCAATCGACTCGACGCAATTCATCGCGGTGGCCGTCTCGCATGCGGGTAGGAATGTGAACGTGGCCCTCGGCTGTGCATTCACGGGCTGCACCCCATATGACTCCGCGGAGCCGTCAACAGGCACAGCCGAGGCTGGGCCTGTCAGAAGCGACAGGCCCAGCCCGGCTGAGAGGAGTAGGGCTCCCCCGAAGCCCAGTCGCATTTAGCCCCTGCCCGCAGCCTTCTTGCGCTCCTTGGCTGCGATCTTCTTGTACTTCTTCTTCCACAGCTTCGGCTTCACCTGGAGGGTGAAGGTCGGCTTGGAGAACTGGAAGTTCAATGCCGAGACGGTGATCACACCGCGGCGCGCTGCCACGGAGTACTGCACGGGGACGTCCTCGCCGTTCTCGTTCTCGACGCTGAGGATGAGGGCGGCCCTGACCTGCTTCGGATCCGTGATCCCGAAGAGCAGTGCAGCGTCCTCGAGTGGGATCGAGGCGATGTAGAAGCCACGGTTCACCTGGACGCCGTCGGGTGCGAAGTGAGGTGCCGAGGCCTGGAAGGTGAACTCGCCCGTGCCGGCATTGTAGGTCGGCGTCGTGATGAAGCAGGTGCCGTTGGTCGAGACGGAGAGATCACCGGTCATACCGTCGTATCCGAAGGACTGGCGGGTGTTGCCGAAGACGACGAACGCGTACATCTGATTGACGATGTCCAGAGCCTTGCCGGTCTCGCCGTTGCACTCCGAGGATGCACCCGCGCGCGGCACCTTCACGGGGTAGCCGCTGAAGGTGATGTCATTGGAGTTGGGTGACACCGACCGGACGATCGTGCCGTCGGCGACCATGACGTTGGCCGTCGGCTCCAACGGACCGAAGCGCATCTTGACCGTCAGTTTCATGGCGCCATCGAGATCGCGGGGGGATGTCGACCCCTCTGCGGCGACTGCTCGACCAATCGTCCCGTCAGCGCGGGCTGATGCCGGCTGCATCCGCACCCACGCGAAGTCAGACGCGGTCGACGCAGGTCCGACCTGCACGTAGATGCCGTCGTACCCGACAAGATCAACGGGGAAGCCGCCGAATGACCAGCGACCCGGGTACGTCGTGGTCGGTGATGTCGGCTGGATACCGGGTGTGATCGGGGCGATTGATGTGTCGTCCGGCGCCGGGATCGGCTGACCCGTCGGCACCCATACGCCAGTCTGCGCAGGAAGTCCGTCCATCTCGAAGACAACGGACTCCACGCAGTAGAACTGGCCGGCGACCGTGCACGGCCGGAAATCAGTGGCCGGCAGGCGCTCCTGGGCCTGCGCGGCCGGGGCGACCACGCCGAGGCTGATCGTGGAAGCCACCAGAGCGAGCGCCCCGGTGATAGATATCGAACGCAGGCTCCTGCGCATAACCACTCCTCTGTCACGGCCGCGGTTCCCCCCGCGGTCCTACGCACGTGTGCGGCACGTTGGACCGATGGTGGCACAGCAATCGCGCCGGATGCGACCCCTCAACGAAGGTTCATCGTGCTCTGGCTGCCGCCCAACCCAGCGCAAGCCCACCGCCCGGCAGCACGGTGAGGGAGTGTTATCGGCAACAGATTTCGGGCATAGCAGGACGTATCGCGCAATCAACCTGGCGTCCGCCACCGTTGCACGCCGATACTGAGCCGCGGAGGGGGGTTGCCGTGAGCCGCACAGCAGCAGCGCTGTTCGCTGCCGCCGCGCTTATCGCGGCGGCGCTCGTCCCTGCCGCCCAGGCCTCGACGCGTGCGGAGGCGATGCCGACCATGGCATCGGGCACAGCCACGGGCGCTGATTGCGAGTGGGGCACCGAACCCGCACAGGTCATCCCGACCATCGACTACCCCGCGGGCTACACCGGGTACAACTACTA
>JBMTHB010000130.1:0-4460 GCA_049435845.1 Candidatus Nanopelagicales bacterium
ACCTGCGACGCACGGTTTAGGAAACCGACGCTCTATCCCCTGAGCTACGGGGCCGTGTTGCATTCGCGTATCGATCAAATGCACGTTGTTGGGCTAGATCGGCACTCTCTTGCTGGGACAAACGTACTAGTGGACATCTAGGGCTCTATTCCTGGAGGCTTCGAAATCAGATTCGAGCGGGATCCGCGTGTTGAACTGTCACCAAATGGCAGCAATGAGAGGCGCGTCCGTCTTACCGGCAGCTTTACCGGTCGCGATAGCAGGGATGATCTGCGCTGCGTCCATGAAGTTGGTCTGCGGATCTGGGTTTGCGATGGCGACATGCACCGAACTCCCCGCTGCCCGTAGGGCTGCGGCTTCGCGCTGAGCAGTTCCGGGATTGACGCGTTCTGCAATGCCGAAGGAAGGATTCACCTGTTGCGGTGGATTGGCCTTGAAGTCGAACATCCCGATGATGACAACCGACTTGGCTCCAGCGAGCATGTCGGCGTGCGTGCTCGACAGGCTTACGCCGCCGTCCATGCACAAGCGATCACCCAGCCACGTGGGACCGTTCACTCCGGGTAGTGAGGAACTGGCTGCCGCGGCCTGCGCAATTGTTATTCCCGAGTCCGCACCGACGATTACCGATTCGCCCGTGTAACAGTCTGTGCTGGTCGTGAAATGACCCTCAGGCCAGGCACTGAGGCCTAGCAGGGTATCGATCGATCCCACGTATTTGTCGTCGGGAGCGTTGTGGGCGGCCATTGCTGCACGGCCGATCTGTTGAATGGACGCCGGCGTGATCACGTCGGTCTGCCCCATGATTGTGCGGGCGCGCACCTGAGAATCGGCACCGAGAGAGATATTGAGCTCCTTGTTGGCCATTTCAGGGTTAGCGCCGAGTTGCTGTAGAGCCTGTGCGAACTCCAAGAGGCGACCTGCCTTGATTGCCGCTCCCACCATGGCTCCCGCGCTAGTACCTATGGTGACGTCGGCCTTGCTTAGGTCCACACCTTCCTCGAGAAGCCCATTCGCATAACCGAGCATCCACGCGATGAACCACTCACCACCCCCGCCAAAGGCGATGGCACGTGTGGCTCCGCCACCAACCGGCCCGTGCTCTTCCATAGTAGGTATCGACATTCCGTATCCCCTCGATCTCGATTCCTTTAGTCTCATGGTGCCCAACACGAACCCGCGGCTGATGCATGAGTCACCGTATAGCCAAGGAGGAACGCCGCGGATGGATCTGTTCGAAAATCTGCGAAAACGGAACGTCCTCCGATCAGCCATCCGTTTCGCGGTCGCGATAGTTGTTGCGGACGCCCTCGTGTGGTTGCTATTTCGGGAGGGCACCCCAGTCGTCATGGGCTCATTCGCTGTGATCTGCTTGCTGTACTTCTTGGACTATGACGGGTCCACTACCGAGCGCTTAGCCGGGTACATCGTTGCCGTAAGCGTGGGCGTCGCTGCCGTGGTGCTTGGTTCGGTTCTCGCCGGTGTGCTATGGGTGGCTGTCCTAGGCGCATTCGTCGTCTCTTTCTCGTTCGCCTATGCGCGGGTATTGAAGGGCTATGTCGCGAGAGCATCCGTCGGTCTTCAGGGTGCGTTCTTCCTGCCCCTCATGGCAGATGTCCCCCTCTCGGATCTGCCGAGCATGGTCGGCTCGTGGCTCGTCGGCAGCGCCGTCGCCATATCGGCAGGACTTGCGATCCTGCCCAACCGGCGATCGGGTGTCATCCTCGATCTGATGACCCGATGGTTGGGCATCGCTCGCGATGTCACGGCCGCTCGAAGTTGCCGACAGTCCACTCTGGAGACGAGCAGAGAACTTGCCGAGGTTGGCCACCAGTTGTGGAATCGATCGAGGGACCCGGTAGGAGCGCTTGGTGCAGTGGGCAGACGTGACCGAGCCCTGTCTTACATGGTCGATGGCACACAGTGGGGCACTGTTGCCTTCGACCGACTCGACGATGCAATGACAAGTGATCAACCGATTCCAATCGAAACACGCACATTGCTCGATGAATCTGCGGAGGCCTTCGACAAGGCTGAGGCGGCACTTGCTGAGCCTCAGCCTCCCCGAGATGTACCGGACCTTGCGCAGAGCCGCCGCAGGGACCTCCGCGACTTGACGTCTTTCACAGACGCTGAATTGATCCAGCATTATCCGGCTCGTCTGGTCTCGATTCTGGCGATGCGCATGCTGTGGCTGGCTGGTCGGGTGCGCGGGGTTTCGTATCCGGATCCGGATCTTGGCAGTGTGGCGGATCGAAGCCCGTGGTCCCTGTTGACGCTCAACTTCGGCTGGCGGTCGGTGTGGTTCGTCAATGCGATCCGAACGGGGGCGAGCACCGCTGTATGCGTGCTCCTGGTGCGAGAACTGGGGCTGGACCACGGTCTGTGGGTGGTGCTGGCGGCGCTCAGTGTCACCCAGGTGAGTTTTTCCGCCTCCGCGAACGGGTACTCCTCGCTTCGTTTAGCACTGGGTGCGATGTCGGGTGTTGCCGTGGCCTCGGTGGCAGCGATTCTGTCACCACCGCATGTCGTGTTCGTGGCCCTCTTGCCGATACTCGCGTTCGCAGCGGTGGTCGCCTCTCGCCGGGGACCCTTCCTTGCGCAAACCGTCTACACACCCTTTGCACTGACGAACCTGGCCGCTATTCAGTGGACAACTGACCGGGATCTGGAAATCGCACGCATCGAAAACATCTCCTTGGGCGTCGCAGTAGCGGCTGCCTTCGCACTCATGGTTTTCCCCTTCGGACTCATTCGACAGTTGGTACGACAAGTAGGTGAGGTCGACGATTCGAGTCGGGCCTATCTGCTGGCCGCGATCGGCTCCGCCAAGGGCGGAACAGAGCCGGAGATCTCTGCGGTTCGGGCACGATGCGTCCGCTCCGTCTCCGAATTGGAGGCCACGCTCAGCGCCTCGGCAGTGCGCTCGACGCTCAGCGCTGAACAAGTGCGCAATGGTCACTCCACGGACGTGATTGGTAGAGACCGCTTGATCGGGGGAGATGCGTGCCTGGATCTAGGCAGGCAGCGGAGCGAATCACCCGAACTCGGGCATGTCGCCGATGTATTCGCCAGCTGGTGGGAAACAAGTGCGTTACTCACGGAGGTGGGTACGAGTAACGAGAAAGAAATGGATTAGTCCACCGAACCACCCCCTTCCGCTAGCCTCCGACTGTGTCTTCCGCATCAGCGCAACCGTCGTCCCCATCGGCATCCACTGCCACACCCAAGCGAGCTGGACTGGTCCTCACTTCGTTGATCCTGGGTGCCTTGCTGTGCAACGTGAACCTCACCGTTGCGAACGTTGCACTGCCCGCCATCGGAACGGCACTGGACGCGACGCAAACACAAATCACTCTCATCGCCGTCGGGTGCACCCTCGGCCTGGCGATGTCGGTTCTCTATCTGGGTGCCATCGGTGATCGCTATGGTCGCAAACTGTTGCTGCTCTCCGGCGCTGCTCTGACCATCCCGATCGCGGTCTTCTGCACTTTCGCCCCGAGTGCGGAGTTGCTCATCGTCGGACGAATCCTGACGGGTGTAGCTGCAGGAATGGCCTACCCCACCACGTTGGCACTGATCACAGCGCTGTGGGGAAACGGTCCAGCGCGAACCAAGGCGATCGCCTTGTGGTCCGCCTCAAGTGCGGGTGTGACCGTTCTTGCCCCGATCGTTGCCGGATGGCTGCTGGAGCGCTACTGGTGGGGTTCGGTGTTCCTGATCGTGGTTCCAGTAGCCGTAGCAGCTTTTGTTTTCGTATTCCTCTTTGTTCCGGGTCATGTGAACGAATCGAAGGATCGGGTCGACAACCTCGGTGGCCTGATATCCATCGTCATGGTGGCTGCCTTGGTGCTGGGTATCAGCACCATCTCTGCCCCTGGATTGCAGGGACCGGCCGTCGGCCTGCTGATCCTGGCAGTCGTCTTCGTGATCCTTTTCGCCATCCGGCAACGCAAGGCTTCGAACCCTCTCTACGACCTTCATTACGCGGCACGCCGCTTGTTCTGGGTGCCGGCGGTCGCTGGGATGATCGTCTTCGGATCCCTCATGGGCTCGATGTTCATTGGTCAGCAATTCATGCAGAACGTCCTCGGCTACTCGACCTTCAATGCGGGATTGGCGATCGTTCCGGCAGCGATAGGAATGCTCGCCGTGGCACCGCGGAGCGCCAAGCTTGTGGGTTCGCATGGATCACGTTTCACGCTCTTGGCTGGATATGTCTTCATCCTCCCGGCGCTGTTGATCATGCTGCTGGTGTGGCGCGAAGGAACGTCGTACCTATTCGTAGGCCTTGCCTATCTGCTGATCGGTGTGGGTGCTGGCCTTGCGCTGACACCCGCGTCACACTCACTGACTGGCTCAGTTCCTGTATCGCGCGTAGGCATGGCCTCGGGCACCGCCGATCTCCAGCGCGACCTGGGTGGCTCGATCATGCAGGCGATCATGGGAACCGCACTCAC
>JBMTHB010000131.1:0-4408 GCA_049435845.1 Candidatus Nanopelagicales bacterium
CCGATCCGACCGTACTCACAGCATTACGCAGTGCGACCGGTGCGGTGATCACTATGGAGAACCATCTGGTCACCGGCGGACTGGGCTCGGCAGTGGCGGAAGTCATGGCGGAGGCAGGTGTCGGGGTTCCGCTGCACCGGATCGGTCTGAAGGACACCTACGCCCACGGTGCGTCGCAGGCCCACCTACTGCGCGAGTACGACCTCGATGCGATGTCGTTGGTGAAGACCGCCGAAGTCGCACTGGGCAGGACTTTCAACATCGACGCCGCGGACCTCGCCCCGGTGCGGGTGGCGGCAATCCACAGCAGCGCGAAGGTGGAGGCGTTGTGAGCCAGGCTGTGATTCAGGAAGCCCTCGACCGTATCGAGGTCGACTACCGAATCTCCAGCGGCAACCCACGGGAGGTGGCCGATGCCATCCGGGTGGAGCAGACGATCGAGTTCCCCTTCGATCTGGCTCCTGAGTGGATCCAGCAGACCGTTGTGGGCCGTATCGACGTGATCGAGGGGGACCGCGTCACCATCTCCTACGACCCCGGCGTGGCCGGAGGGGGTGTCACCCAGCTGCTGAATGTGCTGTGGGGCAACGTCTCCCTCTTCCCGGGAGTCCGCATCATCGGACTCCGGCTCCCCGAGGCGTATCTCACGGGTTTCCGCGGGCCGCGTTTCGGCGTTCCGGGTCTACGGGAACTGCTCGACGCACCCACCGGTCCACTGATCTGCACTGCCGTCAAGCCAATGGGTACGAGTCCGCAAGGTCTCGGTGAAATGGCCGGGACCATCGCCCGGGCGGGCTTCCACATCATCAAGGACGACCACGGCCTAGCCGATCAACCGTGGGCACGCTGGACCGAACGGGTGCGCGTCATCGCCGATCATGTCAATGCGGCGAACGAGCAGGCCGGCACGCGTGCGCTGTACATGCCGAGCCTGAACGTGCCGGCCGATCGCATCGCGGACGCGGCGCATGAAGCGAAAGCGGTCGGAGCGAAAGCCGTCCTCGTCCTCCCCGGTGTCTCAGGCTTCGATGCCATGCGCATGCTCGCCGACGACGATTCCCTGGCGCTACCGATCATGGCGCACCCGTCCTTCCTCGGCTCGAACGTCGTCAATCCAGCCCAAGGGATCGATCACGGAATCCTGTTCGGCACGTTGATGCGCGTCGCGGGAGCGGATATCTCCATCTTCCCCAACTACGGGGGGCGTTTCTCGTTCTCACCTGATGAGTGCCGGCAGATTAAGGACCTGTGCCATGCACCGCTGGGCACCCTTCGACCGTCATGGCCAAGTCCCGGCGGCGGCATGACACTCGATCGCCTGGGCGAACTCACCGACTTCTACGGCAGCGATGTTGCGCTTCTCATCGGAGGTGCATTGCACCGCGGCGATCTGGCCGCCAACTCGATGGCCATGGTCACCGCCGCCACCGTCTAGCGCGCAACTAGCGCGGGAAGGCGCCTGCGACACCGCCATCGACGGTGATCACCGAACCCGTCGTTCGCGAGGAGCGGTCCGAGAGCAAGAACGCTGCTGCGTACCCCACATCTACCGTTGTGACCCGACGACCCAGCAGATTGCGCGAGGCGTAGAAGTCTTCGAGTTCCTCCGGTGCGATTCCGTGGGCCGCGGCTCGCTCTTCGCGCAATCCGCCTTCCCACAACTTGGAGTTGTCGAATACGGCATCGGGGTTGATGGCGTTGGACCTGATCTGGTGCTTGCCGCCCTCGAGGGCCGCGATGCGCATCAGCTGGATCATGCCCGCTTTGGACACGGAGTATGCGCCGAAGCCGGCCCCGGGTCCGAATGCGTTCTTACTCGCCACGAATACGAGCGAACCGCCGATGCCCTGCTCCTGCATTGCGCGCATGGACGCCCTGGTGAGCATGAAGGCGCTCGTCAAGTTTATTCGCAGCGCCGCATCCCACTGCACGTCGGTGAGTTCGGTGAGGTTTCCGCTGACACCGATTCCCGCGTTGAACACCACCCCATCGAGTCCACCGAAATGACGGACCGCACGATCGACCGTGGCGGTAGTGATCGATGGATCGGACTGATCCCCGGCCACGAGTACCGGTTCCGGCGCACCAAGAGACTCAAGTGACCCTGCCACCTCTTCCAGTCCAGCCTGGTCGAGATCGGCGAGCACGAGCGAGCACCCTTGTGCGCCGAGTTCGAGTGCGATTCCGCGACCGATACCGGCTGCGGCACCGGTCACGATCACGATGCGTCCAGCGAACTCCGCGGGTGCTGGCTTGAGCGTGAGCTTGTACAGCTCCATGGGCCAGTAGTCGAAGCGGAACGTCTCCTTGTCATCTAAGGGCTCCGGTCGACCGAATGCGTCCAAGACGTCTCGCGCCACCGAGTGCGTGTGGACGGCGATATCGGCCGCGACGCCGGCGTCTTTCACGTTGGACCCGGTGGTAATGGCTCCCACACCCGGCACGAGGATCACGCGGGGCATCGGATCGTGGGGCCCGAAACCCTCGGGCATGTACTCGCTATTGCGCTGGACGTACGCCAGGTAGTCGTCCCGGTATGCGTCGACCGCCGATGCGGCCTTCTCGACCGCGGGAACGACCAGGGAGCGCGGCTTGATGCGCAGCATGTGATCGGCGCTCGAAACCCCGCCACCCACGATCTGTTCGACCTTCGGATGATCGGCGATCTCGCGAAGCCGATCGTCCACTCGCAGGATCCGATGACCGGTGGCGCTGAGCGCTCCCCGCAGGTGCAACAGGAGCTTGCGGAGTTCTTCGTCAGGGACGTCATCATGACGCGCCGGCGGTCCATCGGCGATGGCATGCGCGGTCACGAATTCCCGCGCCTGGCCCACGACGTCGATGGTGCGTTGGTAGCAGGCATTGGATGAGTCGGCCCAGGTGATGAGTCCGTGGTGGGCGAGGACGACGCCCTCGTAGTGGGAAAGATCCCCGACGATCTTGCTGAGTTCGAAACCAGGGCGCATCCAATCGACGTACGCAAACCCCTCACCGAGCGCTTCGAGGGTCACTTTGCGCCCCTCGGCGTGGTTGGTGAGTGCGCAAATGGCGTCGGCGTGGACATGATCGATGTGGGTGAACGGCAGAAACGCGTGCAGCAGCGTCTCGATCGAGGGTCGGCGCGACGATGGATCCAACAGTGCGCGCGTGACCAGGTCAGTCATCTCCTCGTCACTCATCTGCTGGTAATCCCGCAATGCAGTTAGTTCGGCCAGCCGCAAGCCCGGATAGTCCGAGAGGATCGAACCGCGCATATCGGCGCCGGAGCCCTTGACCCACATAACCTGCTGTTCACGGCCGAGGTGGTCGACGATCGTGCCCTTGGCCGAGGTGTTACCTCCCCCGTACACCACCAGTGAGGAGTCATCACCGATCCGATTGGAACGTTCAACGAGCTCCGTCAGTGGAAGAGGGGTCGCGTTGTTGGTCATGCAGATGTCCCTTCGGGCACTAGCGAGTCGACGAGGACCCCTTCGCCTGGTTCCACCACTCCCTGCTCGGTGACGATGGCAGAGATATAGCGCGCAGGCGTAACGTCGAAGGCCGGGTTGAATCCCGGAGCGTCGACCGGGGCTACCGACCTGGCATGGAAAGTCGTCACCTCCGCGCCGTCACGGATCTCAATCTCGATCGAATCGCCGGAAGGTGTCGAAAGGTCCACCGTGGAGGACGGGGCGGCGACCACGAACGGTACCCCGGCGGCATTGCAACCGAGAGCGACGCCAACGGAACCGATCTTGTTCGCGGTATCGCCATTGCGTGCGATGCGATCGGCGCCGATGATCGCGACGTCCGCCAGACCACGCAGCAAGGTCGAGGCAGCAGCACCGTCCACCTGGACGACATGGGGAATCCCGTCCTGGGTGAGTTCCCAGGACGTCAGCCGAGAGCCTTGGAGTAGCGGCCGGGTTTCGTCGGCGTACACCAACTCCACCTCACCGCGCTGAGGGAGTTCGCGGATGATGCCGAGTGCGGTTCCCCACGCGGTGGTCGCCAGCGATCCGGTGTTGCAGTGAGTGAGCACGCGCAGCGGACGGCGGGAAGTGTGGGCGAGGATCCAGTCGGCGCCCAGCCGGGACAACTCGCGGTTGGCTGCCTCGTCTTCCTCAGCGATTCGGTGCGCTTCAGCCAGCACAGCATCGACGCCCTCGGCAACGAGCGGACGGACGCGATCGACGCCCCAGGCCAGGTTGACAGCGGTAGGACGGGCATCTCGGATCCGGTCGATCTCGTGGTCCAGGCGCTCACCATCCCAACCCTCACGACCGCCTTGGATCATCGCAAGCGCGACGCCGTAGCCGCCCACCGCACCTAGGGCCGGGGCGCCACGCACGACCAAGCGGCAGATCGAGTCCACCAGGAGGTCCACGGTGGTGCAATCGACCACGGTCTCCACGTCGGGGAGGCG
>JBMTHB010000132.1:0-4405 GCA_049435845.1 Candidatus Nanopelagicales bacterium
GCACCCACAAGCGCCTGATCGACATCCTCGACCCCACGCCCAAGACCGTCGACTCACTCATGCGCCTGGATCTTCCTGCCGGCGTCGACATCGAGATCAAGCTGTAGGGGATCTGTCATGGAGAAGACGATCAAGGGTGTGCTGGGCTCCAAGCTCGGCATGACGCAGATCTGGGACGAGAACAACCGTGTCGTCCCGGTAACCGTCGTGAAGGTAGGCCCGTGCGTGGTGACGCAGGTGCGCACTCCGGAGAAGGACGGCTACAACGCGGTTCAACTCGGCTTCGGTGCCATCGACCCCCGCAAGGTCAACAAGCCGATGACCGGCCACTTCGCCAAGGCCGGTGTCACCCCGCGCCGACACCTCGTCGAGCTGCGTACCGCAGACGCCTCGGAGTACACGGTGGGCCAGGAGATCGGTCCGGATGTCTTCGAGGTGGGCCAGCGCGTCGACGCCATCGGAACCACCAAGGGCAAGGGCTTCGCCGGTGTGATGAAGCGCCACGGATTCCACGGTTTGCGCGCCTCGCACGGTGTGCAGCGCAAGCATCGCTCGCCCGGTTCCATCGGCGGCTGTGCCACCCCGGGTCGAGTGTTCAAGGGTTTGCGCATGGCCGGTCGGATGGGTAGCGACCGCCAGACCACCCAGAACCTGAAGGTCGCCGGGGTCGATACCGACAAGGGCTTGCTGCTGATCAAGGGTGCGGTTCCTGGTCCCAAGGGTGGCTTGGTCATGATCACCACGGCGGTCAAGGACGCGGTGAAGGAGGTCTCGGCATGAGTTCGCTCGACGTTGTAGACCCGACCGGCAAGAAGGCCGGTTCGGTGGATCTGCCAGCTGAGGTGTTCGACGTCCAGGTGAACGTTCCGCTCATCCACCAGGTGGTCGTCGCACAGCTGGCAGCTGCGCGACAAGGAACCCACGACACCAAGACGCGGGCGGAGGTCAGCGGTGGTGGTCGTAAGCCCTACAAGCAAAAGGGCACCGGCCGCGCTCGCCAGGGATCCACGCGCGCACCGCAGTTCGCCGGGGGCGGCACGGTGCACGGACCCACGCCTCGCGACTACTCCCAGCGCACCCCCAAGAAGATGAAGGCCGCAGCTCTTCGCGGCGCTCTGTCCGATCGCGCTCGCGACGGCCGCGTCCACGTCGTGACCACTTTCAACGCCGACGCTGCACCGTCCACGAAGGCGGCCATCGCGGCGTTGGCGGCTGTCGGTGCCGAGGGCGATTGCCTCGCTGTCGTCACTCGCGATGAGGAATCGTCGTGGCTGAGCCTGCGCAACCTGCCCCACGTCATGGTGGTCGCGCCGGATCAACTCAACACCTACGACGTCCTGGTCAACGATCGCGTCGTCTTCACCCAGTCCGCATTTGCGGCGTTCGTCGCCGGTCCGGCCGCCGGTAAGGGCGCCAAGGCCGTGGCAACTGAAAGTGAGGTGTCGGCATGAGGATCGTCGATCCACGTGACGTACTGATCGCACCGGTCATCTCAGAGAAGAGCTATGGGCTCCTGGACGAGAACAAGTACACCTTCATCGTCGCGCCGGATGCCAACAAGACGCAGATCAAGCTCGCCGTGGAGCAGGTCTTCGGCGTCAAGGTGACCGGCGTGAACACGAACAACCGCGAAGGCAAGCGCGTGCGCACCCGCCAGGGTTGGGGACGCCGGGCTGCAACCAAGCGCGCCATCGTGACGGTGGCCACCGGCGACCGCATCGACATCTTCGGAGGGCCGGTCTCCTGACCGGCGCAGGACCCGCGAAAGAGGAACGGACACACCATGGCAATCCGTAGGTACAAGCCCACGACCCCAGGTCGTCGTGGGTCGAGCGTTGCCGATTTCGTCGAGATCACGCGATCGGAGCCGGAGAAGTCCTTGCTGCGCCCGCTGTCCAAGTCCGGCGGCCGCAACAACTCGGGCAAGATCACCACGCGCCACAAGGGCGGCGGACACAAGCGCGCCTACCGACTCATCGACTTCAAGCGTGCGGATAAAGACGGCGTGCCCGCCAAGGTTGCGCATATCGAGTACGACCCCAACCGCACGGCTCGAATCGCTCTCCTGCACTTCGCCGACGGCGAGAAGCGGTACATCATCGCGCCCGACAAGCTCAAGCAGGGCGACCGTGTCGAGACCGGTCCTAGTGCTGACATCAAGCCCGGTAACAACCTGCCACTGCGCAATATCCCGGTGGGAACGGTGATCCACGCGGTGGAGATCAAGCCCGGGGGTGGAGCAAAGATCGCGCGCTCCGCAGGTGCCAGCGTGCAACTCGTAGCGAAGGACGGCCCCTATGCGCAGCTTCGCATGCCGTCCGGTGAGATCCGCAACGTCGATCTGCGTTCCCGCGCGACCGTCGGTGAGGTGGGCAACGCGGAGCAGTCGAACATCAACTGGGGTAAGGCCGGCCGTATGCGCTGGAAGGGCAAGCGCCCGACCGTGCGCGGTGTCGCGATGAACCCCGTCGACCACCCGCACGGTGGTGGTGAAGGCAAGACTTCCGGTGGCCGTCATCCGGTCAATCCGGCCGGCCGTCCCGAAGGCCGCACTCGCAAGGCCAAGAAGGCCAGCGACAAGTTCATCGTCCGTCGCCGCAAGACCGGCAAGAAGCGCTAGGGGATCAGATGCCACGCAGCCTCAAGAAGGGTCCGTTCGTCGACGGCCACCTGCTCAAGAAGGTGGAAACGCAAAACGAGACGGGCTCGAAGTCGGTCATCAAGACGTGGTCGCGTCGATCGATGATCGTGCCGGCCATGCTCGGTCACACCATCGCCGTCCACGATGGACGCAAGCACGTTCCGGTCTTCGTGTCCGAGAACATGGTGGGACACAAGCTCGGCGAGTTCGCTCCCACCCGGACCTTCAAGGGTCACGTCAAGGACGACCGCAAGGCCAAGCGCCGCTAGGCGACACACAGGACCAACGACGGAATTCGACAGCAGCAGCGAACGAGCAAGGGGAAGATCAATGGAAGCCAGGGCCCAAGCGCGGTACGTCCGCGTCACGCCCATGAAGGCACGTCGTGTCATCGACCTCATCCGTGGGATGCAGGCCTCCGATGCGCAGGACGTGCTGCGGTTCGCTCCGCAAGCGGCGAGTGAACCGGTGGGCAAGGTGCTCGCGAGTGCGATCGCCAACGCGACGAACAACCACGCCATGGATGCCCGCGAGCTCGTTGTCGCGCAAGCCTTCGTGGACGAGGGCCCCACGCTCAAGCGCATCCGTCCCCGGGCCCAGGGCCGTGCCTACCGAGTGGGCAAGCGCACCAGCCACATCACCGTGATCGTCTCCGACGGAGTCGAGGTCGTTCCGGCGCCCAAGGTCGTCGCAACTGCCACGCAGTCGACCGACGCTGCGAGCAGCGACGAGAAGGCGCCCGCCAAGAAGGCACCGGCGAAGCAGGCGCCGGCCAAGAAGGCAGCCGCGAAGAAGGCTGCGCCGGCCAAGAAGGCAGCCGCGAAGAAGGCCGCATCGGCCAAGAAGGCGCCCGCCAAGAAGGCACCGGCGAAGCAGACCCCGGCCAAGAAGGCAACCGCCGCGAAGAAGGCCGCGCCCGCCAAAAAGGCAGCGGAAAAGAAGACCACTCCTAAGAAGGAAGAGGGCTGATCGTGGGCCAGAAGGTAAACCCGCACGGCTTCCGGCTGGGCGTGACCACGGACTTCACGTCACGCTGGTTCGCCGACGACGTCAAGAAGGGTCAGCGATACCGCGACTACGTAGAAGAGGACGTCAAGATCCGCAGGTTGCTCAGCCAGGGGATGGAACGTGCCGGTATCGCCAAAGTGGAGATCGAGCGGACTCGCGATCGTGTCCGAGTGGATATCCACACCGCCCGCCCGGGCATCGTGATCGGACGTCGCGGCGCCGAAGCCGACCGCATCCGCGGTGACTTGGAGAAACTGACCGGCAAGCAGGTCCAGTTGAACATCCTCGAGGTCAAGAACCCTGAGATCGAGGCGCAGCTGGTGGCGCAAGGGATCGCCGAGCAGTTGTCCAGCCGTGTCTCGTTCCGCCGCGCCATGCGCAAGGGCATGCAAAGCGCTATGAAGGCCGGCGCTAAGGGCATCCGCGTCCAGGTCTCCGGTCGCCTCGGCGGCGCGGAAATGTCCCGCACCGAGTTCTATCGGGAAGGGCGCGTTCCGCTGCACACGCTGCGCGCGGACATCGACTACGGCTTCTACGAGGCACGCACCACCTTCGGGCGCATCGGTGTGAAGGTGTGGATATTCAAGGGCGAAATTCTGAATTTTGATGAAGAGTCTGCTGCAGCAGAAAAATAGGCGCAGACAAGAGGAAGAGCGATGTTACAACCGAAGCGAACCAAATTCCGCAAACAGATGAAAGGCCGAAATCGAGGCCTGGCGCATCGCGGTAGTACAGTGAGTTTTGGCGAATACGGTC
>JBMTHB010000133.1:0-4393 GCA_049435845.1 Candidatus Nanopelagicales bacterium
CCCAGTCGCTCTGGCCGAGGCCGAGGATGAAGTCGGCGACCACGTCCTCGCCGCACACGCCGTCCGGCGCCAGCGGGCTCGCCCGACCGTGGCGAGCGATTCCCTCGCAACGAAGCGAGCGACAGCTGGATCAGCGTCCTGACGGCGGGATGTGACGTGATGTCCGCCGCGCGCGGTTTCGGTTCCCGCGACCTGATGGGAAGAACCAACCCTGCTCCGTGGGACTCGGGGGCCATCACGGATTGCAGAGATCGCAATACTGCGGATCTTCAAAGGTCTTCTGGTCCGGCCTCGGCGCTTCCTGCTGGTGGCCACACCCACGACATGAACGCAGGTAGGCCCGGGCGCTCTTGGTGGAGAAGCCGCACTGACTGCAGGGCAAGCCCCAGAGCGCCTCGCAAACGGCGAAGTGGAAAAGACCGCAGTGTGGACACGTGCGAGCAAGCTCCGTCGCGAAGCGTTCGGCGGCCTCCCTGATGACCCCCATACGGGTGGGGTTGGCCATGGCGCGCAGGTCGGACTCCACCCAGAGAGCGCCATGTTCCGACAGCATGCGTTCGGACGTCGCGCTCAGCGTGTCGCTGTCCTTGATGCCCTTGTGCACCGCGTCACCACTGCCCCACTGCCTTTGCGGCTTCAGCACGAGATAGTGTTGCGGGAAGCCCATGCGCGCCGCGAAGGCGAACACTTGGTCGATGTCCGTGCAGTTCTCGCCGGCGAACCGGGCTTCCAGCGACACATGGCGGCAGGCCACTTCCAGACCGTCGCGCAGGTCCATCAGCACCAGCCATTCTTCGTCGCACGTCATGAACGGCGCGGGCGGGTAGGGGACGAAGCTGCCCTCGCTGGCGATCACCAGGTCCATTCCTGCCGCTTTCGCGCCGTGCCGACCCTTGAGAGCACAGGTCGTGCGCGGGTCCGTGGCGCGATCCACTTCGCCGCTGAACGATCCGAAACGGTCGGTGTCCAGATCCGGAATGGCCACGAAGCCCGCCAGGGGCAAGCGTTCCATCAGAGCTGGTCCGATCACCCGCTCCTTGCCGTGCATGGTGGCCACCCCGATCGTTCGACCAGCGAAGCGCTCGAGGCCGAGAGCCGAATCGTCAGACCGCCCGCTCATCGGACCGCAGGTTGAGTCATTCCCCTTGGCCCAGCGAGAAGCCCCGCTCCCCATCGAAGAGGTAGAGGTTCTCGGTCTTCACCACGTCGATGCCGGCATCGTGCAGGCGCTGCAGCAGGTGGGGAACCGATGCCCGATCCACGGTGAGGTAGTGGGGCTTGGCGGCCCGGACGTCCACGTCGGTGCCCACGAACCGGCAGCGCCAGTGGTCGGTGCAGAAGGTCTCGGGAAAGCCCGAGGGCCACACCTTCACGCCGCGGTTGGTGATGAGCTTCAGTTGCAGCACACCTTCGGCGGCGCGCTGCAGGCGGGCAGCGAGGGTGTCGGCGTCGTGGTCTCCGTCCGCGACGAACATGTCCACGCCGCACAGCTCGCGCTTCACCTCGGGACGCTGGTAGGCGTAGGTGGGCATGGCACCTCCCCGCATCTCCACAGCCTTCAGCGTGGCGGGCTTGCGACCCAAGCGTTCGATCACAGCGTCCGCGAACCCGCTGGTGCCGGCCCTCACGGTGCTGATTCCTTCCTGGAAGATGTCGCCAGGGTGGATGCCGTCCTCGAGCGTGCACAGCCAGGCGTTCTGGATCAGCTCGGCCTTCTCGGGCATGCCCATGTGAACCAGCATGGTGCAGGCGGCATTGAGCATGGCGCTCGGGTTGGCCACGCCTTGGCCGGCGATGTCGGGTGCGCTGCCGTGGATGGCTTCGAACATGCTGATGCGATCACCGATGTTGGCGCTTCCGGCCATACCCACGCTGCCCGTGAGCTCGGCCGTCACATCGCTCACGATGTCGCCGTAGAGGTTCAGCGTCACGATCACGTCGTAACGCTCCGGTCGGGTGGCCACGCGTGCCATCCCGATGTCAATGATCTGCGTTTCCTGCTCGATGTCCGGGTAGTTCTGGCCGATCCGACGGAAGATGTCCGCGAAGAGGCCGTCGGTCACCTTCATGATGTTGTCTTTCACCAAGCAGGTCACCTTCTTGCGGCCATTGCTGCGCGCATAGTCGAAGGCGTACCGGATGATCTTCTCGGTGCCGGGAATCGTGATGAGCTTGAGGCACTGGAACACGTCCGTGGTCTGCCGGTGCTCGATCCCCGCGTAGAGGTCTTCTTCGTTCTCCCGCACCACGACGACATCCATGCCAGGGTGCTGGGTGCGCACGAAGGGGTGGAAGCTGCGACACGGACGCACGTTGGCGTACAGCCCCAGCGTCTTGCGGATAGTCACATTGAGACTCTTGTATCCACCGCCCTGCGGCGTGGTGATCGGCCCCTTGAGGAACACCGGGTTGCGCCGCAGCACATCCCAGGCCTCGGCGGGAATACCGCTGGTGTTGCCGCTCAAATAGACCTTCTCACCCACCTCGACATGATCGTACTCGAGTCCGCACTGGGCCGCGTCGAGCACGCGGAGCACGGCGTTGGTGATCTCGGGTCCGATGCCGTCGCCGGCCGCGACGGTGATGCGCTTGTTCATTTGCTGGGATGGGGTCTGGCGTGTTCGAGGTAGGTGACGGTGCAATGCAGGAGATGCCGCGCCAGTTGTTTGAGGTCCTTCCTATTGCTGAGTTCGGTCAGGGAGGGCAGATGCTCCATGAGAAAGGGGAGGGAGTGCGCCATTTCGATCACCGTCGTGGCGAACGAACGGGGCCAGGGCACATCCGCGCGGCAGGCCACCAGGCGACCCGCGACGAAAGCGCTGAGGTCTTTGTAGGGCTTGAAGAGGAACAGGGCGTTGTCGTCATCCACCTGCTTGTGCAGGTAGCTCTTCATGCCCTCCGCGATCACGAGCGCGCGTAGATCGTGCGGGTCCAGCTGCAGCGACGGCAGATGCCTCGGCCACACGCCGCAGAGCATCTCGACAGTGCGTTCCAGGGCTTTGCGCGTGTCCGGCTCCGTTTCGAGGATCCCCACGCCGACCTGTCGCATCCACAGCCAATACAGCTGGAAGTAGTACTGGAGCAGCCGCTGCTTGTTGGGGAAGTACTTGTAGACGGTGACTTCCGTGGTGCCGGCTAGTCGCGCCAGCTTGCGGAAGGTGAAGCCCTCCAAGCCGAGTTCCAGCATCAGGGAGAGCCCGCTGCGAAGGAGAGTGCGACCCAGCTCGCTGGCGTCGGGCTCCTTCAGGCTCAGGGCGGGATCTGGCCGTATGTGCAGATGGGCTGTCGGCATGCCGGGGCAGGTGAAGTATTGCTTAACTCGACCTTCAGCAACCCCTTTCTTGAGAAGCCAGGAACGAACTCTTCGAGCGAGACCGGGGGTCGAGTCGGCTCCATACGCAGTTCCGTCGAGCCCGGTGCGGGGTGAGGCGGCTAGCCTCCCGCAGGATCGAGTCGGTGCAACTCGGGGCAGCGGTCGACAGGCTCGCAGACGCAGGACCCAGCTCGACAAGATGGCCAGACCACACACAGACCCGACGCGGAGAAGCCCGTGAGGATCATCCACACCAGCGACTGGCACCTCGGACGCTCGTTCGGACCCGTCTCGTTGCGCGACGCCCAGGAGCGCTTCTGCGATCGCCTCGTCGCGGTGACCCGCGAGGAGCAGATCGACCTCGTGGTGATCGCCGGCGACATCTACGACCGTGCGATCGCTCCGAACGAGGCGATCGAGTTGTTCCGCGACACCGTCCGGCGGCTCCGGGACGCCGGATCGATCGTCGCCGCGATCTCGGGAAACCATGACGGGGCGGACCGGGTGTCGCCCTACGACGACCTGCTCGACGCATCGGGCGTCTACATCCGCGGCGGCTACGAGGGGGTCGGCCGAGTGGTCACCCACGAGTTCCCCGACGGCCCCCTCGACCTGGTGCTCGTCCCGTTCCTCGATCCGCAGGGAGCGCCAGACGACTTCGGCGAGGTCGGCTCCGACGACGACTCCGAGTCAGCCCTCGACCGCCGTCGCCGCCGGACCCACGACTCCGTGCTCGACGCAGCGTTCACCGAGGCCCGCCGCAACCTGCGCAGCACGCGGTCGCTCGCTGTCGCTCACGCCTTCGTGACCGGGGGGTCGGTGTCCGAGTCCGAACGTCAACTCGAGGTCGGCGGCACGGGTCAGGTTCCGGCCCACCTGTTCCGTGGGTTCTCGTACACCGCGCTCGGGCACCTGCATCGCCCCCAGGAGATCGAGCGACCCACCCTGCGCTACTCGGGCACCCCGATCCCCTACTCGTTCTCCGAGGATCACGCGAAGTCGATGGTGCTCGTCGACATGGACCGCGCGGGCAACTGCCGGATCGACACCGTCGAGGTCTCGGTCGGGCGCGGCGTCACC
>JBMTHB010000134.1:0-4380 GCA_049435845.1 Candidatus Nanopelagicales bacterium
CGCGATCACACCGACCCGATTGGGCATTCCCTACAACACCGAGGGGATCGCCCACTTCCTCAGCGCACTGCCGGTCCACGTAGTCAAGGAGATGTTCTTCACCGCAGACCCCATCGAGGCTTCCCGGGCTTGGCAGCTGGGCATCGTCAACGAACTCGTCGACGATTACCAGGAACTGTCCGCAGCCTGCGAACGGTGGGCGCAGCGCATCGCCACCCGAGCGCCCTTAGCGATCCAGGCGATCAAGGCTGAGATTTCGACGCTTAGCGACGCACGTCACCTGACTAGCAACGAATTTGAGAGACTGAACGCATTGCGGACGCGAGCATGGATGTCAGCGGACTACCGCGAGGGGCTCGCAGCCTTCCACGAACGGCGCGACCCGAAATTCCAGGGTCGTTGACGCGTTATTCGCTGACGGTAACTAGGCGATGCGTCTCGTCGATGACGTCCTGGACTTGGGGACGGAGCGCATCTTCGTGGCGCGCCCAATGATGACCGCAGAACTGCAGGTCACCGCCGGCGGTGAGTACGACGCGAACGTAGGCCTGAGCGTTGCAGCGATCGCAGCGATCGGTGGCGCTCAACTCGGGGGCCGACAGCGTCGTGGTCATGGCACCTCCAGCCTGGGCGGTGGGACGCTCCCACCTCGGGTCCACAGTCTTACACGTCATTCCCGTGGGGACACGCTCACGCGCGGTCGATTCGCCACCGGCGAAATCCTGGGCCATCCGCGCGCCGTAGCCCTCGGGCCGCCCCCAGCGTGACTAGCGTTCCGTGGATGGCCGCCTCGGAGGGGTACTCAGCACGGGATCTTGCGGTCCTCGAGGGCTTGGACGCGGTCCGCAAGCGACCGGGCATGTACATCGGCAGCAACGATTCGCGTGGTCTCATGCACTGTCTTTGGGAGATCGTCGACAACTCCGTCGATGAGGCCCTAGCGGGGCATTGCACGAAGATCGAGGTCGTTCTCGAGGCCGGTGGCTCGGTATTGGTCACCGATAACGGTCGTGGGATCCCGGTAGACAAGGAACCGAAGACCAAACTGACCGGCGTGGAACTCGTCATGACCAAATTGCATGCCGGTGGCAAGTTCGGTGGCGGGTCCTACACGGCCTCGGGCGGGCTGCACGGCGTGGGAGCGTCGGTCGTCAACGCGCTGAGCGCACGCCTCGACGTCGAGGTGGATCGCGCCGGTAAGACACACGGCATGAGTTTCCGTCGCGGGGTTCCGGGAGTGTTCGAAGGTGACGGCCCCGACGCCGGCTTCACTCGCAAGAGCGGGCTCGAGATAGTCGGCAAGGCTCCCCGCACACGCACAGGTACACGTGTTCGCTGGTGGGCCGATGCGCAGGTCTTCACCAAGGATGCCGACTACGACCGCGCGGCACTGCGCGAGCGCGCCATCCAGAGCAGCTTCCTGGTGCCCGGGTTGGCGATCACCCTGCGCGATGAGCGGGATCCGGCCGACCTGTGGGAAGAAGTGCTCCTCCATAAGGGTGGCCTGAGCGAGTACGTGCAGTACCTGGCACACGGACAGTCCGTGTGCTCGGTGATCCATTTGCGGGGAAGCGGGCACTTCCAGGAGACCGTCCCAGTGCTCGATGACAAGGGCCACATGTCGACCCAGGAGGTAGAACGAGACTTGTCCGTAGACATCGCCTTGCAGTGGGACGAGGACTACGACACCGAGATGCGTAGTTTCGTGAACGTCATCGCAACACCGAAGGGCGGGACGCACGTAGCAGGATTCGAACGTGCATTGGTCAAGGTCATCAACGAACAATTGAAGGCCGCCCGGATTCTGAAGGCGTCGGAGGGGGCGGTCAGCAAGGAGGATGCCGTCGAGGGTCTCACGGCAGTCATCGCGGTCCGGCTAGCCGAACCGCAGTTCGAAGGGCAGACCAAGGAGGTTCTCGGCACACCAGCGGTGAGTCGAATTGTGGCGAATGTGGTGTCGAAGGAACTTGCTTCATGGTTCAGCAAACCGCCGCGCGGTGAAAAGGCCGCAGCGCGTGCCGTCTTAGACAAGGTTGCCTCTGCGATGCGCACGAGGTTGGCTGCACGGGCTCACCGGGACACGCAGCGACGCAAGTCGGCGCTGGAGACATCATCCCTCCCGGCCAAGCTGGTCGACTGCCGGCGCGCGGGATCCGAGGGCACGGAGTTGTTCATCGTCGAAGGTGATAGTGCCCTAGGTACCGCGAAGACGGCACGGGATGCTGAGTTCCAGGCCCTTCTGCCCATCAGGGGCAAGATCCTGAATGTTCAGAAGGCATCGTTGGCAGACATGCTCAAGAACACCGAGTGCGCGGCCATCATCCAGGTCATCGGTGCAGGTTCGGGTCGCACCTTCGACCTCGAGCAGGTTCGCTACGACAAGATCATCCTGATGTCGGATGCCGATGTCGACGGCGCACACATTCGCTGCCTGTTGTTGACTCTCATTCATCGATACCTGCCTGGTCTTTTGGAATCGGGTCGAGTTTTCGCAGCCGTTCCACCGCTGCATCGCATCGAGATCATTGGCAAGTCCGGTGGCAAAGCTGGTGGGAAGTCCGATGGCAACGGGACAAGGAACGAGATCGTCTACGCCTACTCCGATGGCGAGATGCAAGCTCTGGTCAAGGAGGCATCGAAGCATGGGAAGCGGATCAAGGAGCCCGTCCAGCGTTACAAAGGGCTTGGTGAGATGGATGCCAGTCAGTTGCGAGAGACCACCATGGACCCTGCGCATCGGACGCTGCGTCGGATGACAGTCGGTGAGGCAGAGGGTGCATCTGAAGTTTTCGAGTTGCTGATGGGAGAGAACGTGGCACCGCGTCGAGACTTCATTATCGCGGGAGCACGTGAATTGGACTCCTCACGAATCGATACGTGAGGTAACTATGCGCCCTAGGGAGCGGAGATGAATCTTCCGGCACGGAAATTTCCGATGGAGGCGTTCGCGGATGTCTTGGAGGCGAACGGACGCTACAGCGCAGCGTTCACGAATCAGCTCCTGACCGGTCAAGCGATGAGGGGACTGGCAATCGTCACGTGCATAGATTCCCGCATTGCACCGCTGGAGATCGTGGGCATGTCAGCAGGCGATGCGAAGATCCTTCGAAACGCCGGCGCACGAGTCACCGACGACGTCCTACGGACATTGGTACTGGCCGTCCACCTCCTGGGTGTCGCCCGGGTTCTCGTGATGCCCCACACGGATTGCAGAATGGCGTCCGGTGAGGAATCGCAGGTGCATGCAGCGATCCTGGCTGCGTCGGGAATCGACTCACGATCTCTCGAGATTCGCACGGTCACGGATCAACACGCGGCGCTCATCGCAGACATCCAGCGGATTCGGTCCTTTCCCTATCTTCCGTCGGACCTCGTTGTCGGAGGTGCGATTTTCGATGTCGCAACCGGTCGGCTGACTACAGTTGACGTGTGAAACCTCGGCTAGCGGTCGTCGGCTCTGGTCCGTCGGGCATGTATGCCGCTGACGCCCTTCTCGACAACGGAATGGACGTCGATGTCATCGATCAGCTTCCGGTCCCGTTCGGATTGGTTCGCTATGGGGTAGCTCCGGATCACACCAGCATCAGGTCCGTGCGGGACACCCTGGATCAGATCTGGGACAAACCCGGGATACGTTTCTTCGGCAACGTGAAGGTAGGCGACGACGTCTCGATCGAAGAGCTGCTAGCCGCGTACCACGCGGTCTTCCTTACCTACGGCGCCTCCTCCGATCGTCGACTCGGGATCGAGGGGGAGGAGTTGCCCGGAAGCGTTGCGGCGACGGACTTCGTTGCCTGGTACACCGGACACCCCGACTATTACGGACCGGATTTCGACTCACTCCTGCCATCTGTGCGCTCAGTGGCGGTCGTGGGGGTCGGCAACGTGGCCGTTGACGTTGTCCGTGTGCTGAGCAAGTCGGCGGATGAACTCGCAGGCACGGACATGCCGGACCACGTGTTGGCGGCTTTGGATGCCGCACCGATCGAATCCGTCTTCCTGCTGGGACGACGCGGCCCGGTCCAGGCATCCTTCACCACTAAGGAACTGAGGGAACTCGGCGAACTTCAGGAAGCCGACATCCGTGTGGCTGCAGTCGATCTCGAACTCGATCCCAGCAGCGAAGCGGAGTTGGCCAGCAACAAGGTGGCTGCTCGAAATCACTCGGTAATGCTGGACTGGCTGGCACGGAGTCCACGCGGGTCTGGCGAGGGTGTGAAGCGGATCATCGACCTCAAGTTCTTCCGGCGTCCGGTGCGGATCCTCGGAGCGGATCGAGTTGCGGGAATCGAGCTCGAGCGAACGGAGTTCGACCACACGGGAAGCCTGCGCGGCACTGGCGAGGTAGAACAGCACGCTGTCGATCTTGTCGTGCGCAGG
>JBMTHB010000135.1:0-4369 GCA_049435845.1 Candidatus Nanopelagicales bacterium
GTCCATCATCTCGATCCAGCCATCGCCCCACACCCAGTGCGCGACCGGGAAGTACACGAGGGATCCCCAGATGGCCGCGAAGATGATCCATGCACCGAACTTGAGGCGGTCGGCCAGTGCACCGGCGATCAGGCCGACGGTGAGGCAGGCGAACATCGCCTGGAACACCACGTCCGCCATGAGCGGATAGGCCTCATCCGGTCCCGGAGGAGCAAGCGCCGCCTCCAGACCGAAGTAATCGGTGAAGCTGCCGACGAATCCACCGTTGCTCGCTCCGTAGGCCATCGAATAGCCGTACAGCGCCCACAGGATGCCGACGATGAACAACGCACCGATGACCATCATCAGCATGTTGAGAACGGACTTCGATCTGTTCATTCCTCCGTAGAAGAACGCCAGACCGGGAATCATCAAGAACACCAGTGCGGTTGCTGTGAGCAACCACGCGGTTACACCCGAATCCATATAGCTACCTCCTGTTGTGTGGCCTCAGCCGCGTCAACAGTGGTGGCTACGCGTTTCATCGAGTGTTTCCGCACGTTTCGCATCGGTGACGAAAACCCGGTTTGTGTTTCGGGTTCGTTACAGAATCCGCCTAGTTCAGCAGGGCGTCGACGAACTCCTCGGGCTCGAATGGGGCGAGGTCGTCCGGCCCCTCTCCAAGACCCACGAGTTTGACCGGGACGCCGAGTTCCCGTTGGACGGATACCACGATCCCGCCCTTGGCCGTGCCGTCGAGTTTGGTCAAGACGATGCCGGTGACATCGACCACCTCGGCGAACACCCGCGCCTGCACCAGGCCGTTTTGCCCCGTGGTCGCATCGAGCACCAGGAGGACTTCGTCGATCTCGCTGTTCTTCTCGACCACCCGCTTGACCTTGCCGAGCTCATCCATCAACCCGGTCTTGGTATGCAGCCGGCCGGCCGTATCGATCACCACGGCATCGACACCGGCCTTCGCGGCTACGTCGACGGCTTCGTAGGCCACCGCGGCGGGATCACCGCCTTCGGGACCGCGCACCACTACGGCGCCCACTCGATCCCCCCAGGTCTGCAACTGCTCGGCGGCTGCGGCACGGAACGTGTCCGCGGCACCGAGCAGCACGGTTCGCCCATCCGCGACCACCACGCGGGCGAGTTTGCCCGTGGTGGTGGTCTTGCCGGTGCCGTTCACGCCCACCATCAAGATCACCGCTGGACGCCCGGCTGCCTTCGTGCGCACCGCACGGTCCAACGTCGGATCCACCAGCGCCAGGAGTTCCTCGCGCAGCAGGGCGCGCACCGCATCGGTGCCGCTCGCTCCTTCCACCTGGATGCGAGATCGCAGTCGCTCCATCAGGTGCGTGGTCGCCGCAACGCCGAGATCGGCGGTGAGCAGCACTTCCTCGACTTCGTCCCACGTGGCGTCGTCGATGTCGTCGCGCGACAGTAAGGAGAGCAGTCCCTTGCCCAGCGCGTTGTTGGATCGAGCGAGTCGCTCGCGCAACCGGCGCAGTCGACCCTTCGACGGCTCGGGAACCTCGACTTCCCAGATTCCCGGCTCTTCTAGCGCCTCGGGTTCGGGGAGGACCTCCACCGCCGCCGGTTCGTCGAGGAGCGTGCCGCCTACCTGTTCGACGGTGCGCCGCTCGGTGTCCCGCGGTACCGAATCGTCGTCCCCGACGCCGGGTGCGTAGTCGATACCCGGCCTGGGCTTGGTGATCTGGGTGGTCGACTTCCCGCCGCGGCGCACGAGTGCGACGCCGGCTCCGAGGGCGAAGCCGAGGAGAACGACGGCGAGGACGAGGTACCAGGTCAATGAGTCCACGGACTCATCTTGTCAGGCAGCTCGGGTGTTAGGCGCTGACCGCTTCCCGGATCCGCTGCCCGATCACCTGGGTGACGCCATCCCCGCGCATGGACACGCCATAGAGAGCATCGGCGATCTCCATCGTGCGCTTTTGGTGGGTGATGACGATCAGCTGGGAGCTGTCGCGAAGTTCCTCGATCATGTCGATCAGTCGCCCGAGGTTGACATCGTCCAGCGCGGCCTCGACTTCGTCCAGCACGTAGAACGGGCTCGGCCGCGCCTTGAACAGCGCCACCAGGAACGCCACCGCGGTCAGGCTGCGCTCACCACCGGATAGCAGTGACAGACGTTTCACCCGCTTGCCCGGAGGCCTGGCTTCCACGTCGATGCCGGTGTTCAACATGTCCGAGGGGTCGGTGAGGATCAACCGCCCTTCACCTCCGGGGAACAGTCGCGCGAATACCTGCTCGAATTCCCGTTCCACATCGCGGTAGGCCTCGGTGAAGACCTGTTCCACGCGCTGGTCGACTTCCTTGACGATGTCGAGCAGGTCATCACGGGTGCGCTTGAGGTCATCGAGTTGCTCGGTCAAGAACCGATGCCGCTCCTCCATCGCGGAGTACTCCTCCAGGGCGAGTGGATTGACCTTGCCGAGGACCGCCAGACCGCGCTCGGCCTCCTTCAGGCGCTTCTCCTGATCGGCCCGCACGTATGGGTACGGCTGCGGTTCGGGCTCGCCTTCGGGAATCTCATCCCCGGGTGCACGCGGGGATGGCGGCACGAGCTGGTCCGGCCCGTACTCAGCGATCAGGATGTCGGCTTCGATCCCGAAATCCTCCAGGGCCTTCGCCTCGATCTGCTCGATGCGCATGCGTTGCTCGGCGCGGGCCAGTTCGTCGCGGTGCACGCTGTCGCGTAGCGCTTCGAGCTCGCCGGCCAAGGTGCGGAGTTGTTCGCGCACCGACGCGAGTTGTTCGCTTCGCTCTTGCGCGGACCTTTGCAGGTCAGTGCGCAGCCGTTGCGCTCGTGACGTGGACGCGTCCACGTGAGACCGAACGATCGCAACGGCCTGCACGATGGCCTGTGCCACCACCAAGTCCCGGGCCCGACGTTCCCGGCGCTCGCGCGCTGCCTGACGCGCACGACGCTCCACCTGTGCGTCGTTCTCCAGCGCAACCGCTCGATCGGTGACTGCCGTCATGCGCTCCTCGGCGGTGCGCATCGCCAATCGGGCATCGACCTCCCGGGTACGCGCCCCCTGCGCGGCCTGCTCCAGCTCGGATCGACGGTCCGGGCCAGGATCGGCGGCCTGCTCCCGCTGCATGGCATCCAGGCGCTCGCGCAACTGCCGCAATGTGTCCTCATCGGCCTGGAGTCCCTCGCGCGCGGCGAGGAGTGCCAGGTGCAGACGCTCGGCTTCGCCCGCGGCCGCCCGCGATGCTTGGCCGAGGTTCCCCAGTTGTTCGGCAACAGCCGCCATCTGGGCATCGGATTCGTGCAGCCGCGACAGTGTCTGCTCCACCACGGCTGCGGCTTCGGATTGCCTATCGCGTGCGGCGGAGAGATCGAAGCGCAACCGCTCGCTGCGCTGCACCAGATCCGCAAGTTCCGCCTGGGCTTGCTCGTACGCGGCCTGCACCTCCACCAGAGAATCGCTCACACTCGAGCCGCCCCGCACCACGCTGCGGGCTACCACGTCACCGCTTGCGCTCACCCAGGTCAGGTGCGCGGCTGCTCGCTGACCGACCATCGCAGCATCGAGGCTGTCCACCAATACGGCGTCGCGCAACAAGGAGTCGACGACGGAACGGACCAGGTCATCGCATCGCACGAAATCGCGCAACCATCGCCCGCTCGGCGGAGCGCTCGATGGCGGACTCGTTGCGGGTGTGTCGTCGACGACGATGAGCGCGGCCCGGCCGGCGTCGGATTCCTTCAGCAGCGCGATCGCATCAACGGCAGCCGACCGTCCCCGGACCACGATGGCGTTCGCCAACTCCCCCAGTACCGCGGCGACTGCGTGTTCGGCCCCACCGTCGATGTGCAGGTGCTCGGCCAGGGCGCCGATCACTCCCGGCACCTGGGCGTCCACGACCGCGGCGCCGGCATCGCTGCGTCGCATGCTCAACTCGAGTGCTTGACAGGTGGCCTCCGCGGCTGCCCGTGCACGTTCGATACGTGCTTCCTCGGTGCGCAGTTCCTCGACCGCGGTATCGGCGGCCACCAACGCCGCCTGGGCGCGCTCGTGTGCCTCATCGAGACCGACCTCCCCTTCGTCGAGCCCGACGATGTCGACTTCCACGCGCGCGAACTCGGCCTGCGCGCTGTCAGCGCGTTGGCGGGCCTCGGCGATCTGCCCCTCCAGTCGCGAGATCTCCGCCGCCCGGGCATCGCGGCGGGAGACGGCAGCGTTGACCTTGCCCTCGATGGTCGCTAGTCCCTCACGGCGATCCGCCGCCGCGGCCTCGAGTTGTTGGACGCGTCGCTGCTCGGCTGCGAACTCCTCCTCGGCGCGTGCTCGCGCCGACTCCGCGGTGACCAGCGCATCACGCAGCGACTCCACCTCGCGGCCCAACTCGA
>JBMTHB010000136.1:0-4358 GCA_049435845.1 Candidatus Nanopelagicales bacterium
GCAGCGGCCAATCCGCTCGAACCGTCGAGGAAGTAGTTGTAGGGAGCGCGGCGCGATGAGTCGCGTCGATAGGCCGACGCCGCCTTGTTCGGTGAGATGTCGATCAGCGGTGATGAGTCGATAAGCGGCCACATCTTGCGCTGCACTCCGGAGAAACTGAAGGCCGGTGATCCGTACTGTTCGAGTAGATCGAGATCGGTTATCCGAGCCGAGCGCACCGGTCCGATCCGGTCCGGAACCGACGTTGCGAAAACAGCCGCGAGCCGGGTGATGCCGTACTCGACTTCCTCGATGTAGACGATGTCCGCGGCATCGAGTCCGGCGTGCGGTTGGGCATTGCGGGTGTTGTCCAGCTTGACGACCAGGACCGGCGCGGGGTCGATCTGCGGGAGCCCGGACAACGGCGTGGTGGGGCCCGGGGGGGGGGTGCTGCGGGGTGTGGGCACCGGCTCCGGGGAGGGCTCGGGTGAACTCGACGGGCTCGGTGCCGGGGCCGCTGGGCTATCCGTAGCTAGCTCACCGGGATCGGCAGTGGTAGCAGGGGAGCATCCGGCCACCAACGCCAGCGCTCCGCCAGCCAGGACCGCGCCCCAACGTGGGATATCCACATGCGCACCCTAGACAGCCGGGGAGGTCATTCCCCGGTGGGGCGCGATGTGGAGTCGATATGGCGCAAGGGGGTTGACAGGGGAGGGAAGTGGAGTACAGTGGCGCCACTTGGGGTTACAACTGGGGCCTATGGGGCACAAGTGGTGAACCCACCGGATGTGGGGAAGGGGTGGCCATGTTTCTCGGCACGCACGCCCCACGCCTGGATGACAAAGGTCGCCTGGTGCTCCCGGCCAAGTTCCGTGAGCAATTGGCGACCGGTCTGGTGCTGACCAAGGGTCAGGATCGGTCGATCGTGGTCTGGCCGGCGGCGGAGTTCGCGGCCTATGCCGAGCGGCTGAACGAAGCCTCCCGTTCGGATGCCCGGGTACGGGCCTACTTGCGCGTGCTGTTCTCGGGGGCCTCCGATGAGATCCCCGACCGCCAGGGGCGCATCACCGTCCCCCCGGCGCTGCGCGAGTACGCCGGCTTGGACCGCGACGTCATCGTCGTCGGAAACGGCAGCACTGCCGAGATCTGGGACGAACCCACCTGGCAGACCTACCTCGGCAGCCAAGACCGGGACTTCTCGGAGATCGATGAGGAGGTGATCCCCGGCGTGATGTGAAGCGCGCGGTGAGGCCTCCTCCCGCTGGGCGCACCCTGGCACCCCTTCCCCGGTACCAGGACGCGCAAAGCGGGCGGGGACCTGACCGAAGCGCAACAAGTCGGTCCGTGCACAACCAGATGAGTTCATCTCAACCGCGAACAAGGAGAGGGACATGGCAGTAATCGAGGAAACGCCGCACGTTGCGGCGGCATTCCGACCTGTACGAACAGGCGTGGCCGTGATGGTCGCCGGTGTGGCTACCGGGACCGTGTTGTACGTGCTCTCGGTCGTCGTGGCTGGCTGGGCGTAGGTCCACGCTCGGGACCTCGCCCGTCCCGGTCGATGGGGAAGTCGACTCGTGACCCCACCATTCGCTCACCATGTCCCGGTCCTGAGCGACCGTGTCTTCGCCCTCCTTGCCCCAGCTTTGACCTCGCCCGGCTGCGTGCTCGTCGACGCCACCGTCGGGCTAGGCGGCCACGCCGACCATGCGTTACGTACATTCCCCTCCATTCGACTCGTCGGCATCGACCGAGATCAGTCGGCCCTCGATGCAGCTCGCGACCGATTGGCGAAGTGGCACGGTCGCATCACGCTCGTCCATGCGGTTTACGACGAAATCCCGCAGGTATTGCGAACGCTGGGCATCGAGTGCGCAGATGGAATCTTGTTCGACCTCGGCGTCTCGTCGATGCAACTGGACGATCCTGAGCGCGGCTTCTCCTACTCGATTGATGCCCCGCTGGATATGCGCATGAATCCCCAGGACCCCCTGACTGCAGCGGTGATCGTGAATGAATACGCGGAAGAGGACATCAGGCGTGTGCTTCGGGATTTCGGCGAGGAACGTTTCGCATCACGTATCGCGCGGGGCATCGTGCGCGCGCGTGAATCCACTCCGATACTTCAGTCGTCGCAGCTCGTGGACATCGTCCGCGATTGCATCCCCGCGCCTGCCCGCCGCACCGGAGGCAACCCGGCTAAGCGGACCTTCCAGGCGCTGCGCATCGAGGTGAACGGCGAGCTGATCACTCTCAGGCGCGCGATCCCCGCGGCCTTGGAGGTACTGGGTATCGGCGGACGGATGGTGGTGCTGTCCTACCAGTCCTTGGAGGACCGAATCGTCAAGCAAGTGTTCTCATCGTCCACCTCGTCCGGTGTGCCGGAGGATCTGCCGTTCGTGCCGGAAGGGTCCGCCCCGTCCTACCGCCTGCTGACGCGGGGAGCTGAGAAAGCTTCGGCCATCGAGGTGTCCGACAATCCCCGCGCGGCGTCGGTACGCCTGCGTGCGATCGAACGGGTCGCTGCATGAGCACCACATCCCTTGCACCTCTCGAGATCGATTCGGATAGCGAGATGCCACCAGTGGCCACCGAATACGCAACCCAGGGCGCCGGGCGCAAATTACGTGGTGAACTTCCACACCTACGTTTGATCGCACCACTTCGCCCCGAGCGTGCCAGCCGCGGATTCTTCGCGGTACTCATCACCGCGATGCTCGCGTTCGGGCTCGTCGTCATGCTGCTCGTCAATACTTCGGTAGCGCAGACGGCATTCACCGTGAGCGAACTGAAGATCCAGCAACGCGAACTCACGCGCGCCGAGGCAGCCTTGACCAAGGCTCTCGCCGAGGCAGCCTCTCCGCCGGTGCTGGAAGCCAAGGCTCGTGCTTTGGGCATGATTCCCAGCGACCGTGCCGTCTTCATCACCGTGCCTGGCGGCAAGGTGCGTGGCAAGGCTCGACCGGCGCCGGGAAGCCAGGCCCGGACCGCGCACGTGGCCGGCTCCCTGACCGCAACCCTGGTCGACCCTGTTCCAGTCGCAGCCATCGACCCATCCGTCGCCTCGAGCGGCGCGGCAACCGGGGTACGACGTCAAGTGGGCGATGGCGCAGTGCTCGTCTCGCCAGGAGCGGAGAGCGCCGTTGATGCGGCCACCGAGCAGGCGCGCCGCAACGAGGAGCGTCAGCAACAGCGGGCTACCGGTGATGGTGCGCAGCTGGTGGTCGAGGCCACGCCATGAGCACGCGCCTTGCTGAAAGACCCGATATTCGGGGCGGGGATGATCGTCAATCACGAGACGGCGACGGGCCCGGGGACTTCGCCACGGGCGATGTTCGCCGACGGGGCACGGCGTTGCTCCTGGCCATCGCGATCATCGCTTCCATCTTCGCTACCCGGCTGGTCGACCTGCAGGCTGTTCGCGGCGAAGCGTTGGCCGATGCTGCACTGAGCCAACGGCTGCGAACCCTCGAGGTGCCCGCCTACCGCGGCAGCATCCTCGATCGCACCGGGCAATCCCTCGCCGTAACGGTCGAGGCTCGCAACATCACCGCGGACCAGACTCTCATCGAAGATCCAGCCGCCGTCGCGGTGGAACTGGCTCCGATACTCGAGGTACCCCAGGACGTCCTGGCCGATCGGCTGTCCGGTGACAAGCGCTTCATGTACGTCGCCAAGGGAGTCTCGCCTGGAACGTGGGATCAGATCTCCGCGCTGCGGCTCCCGGGGATCTTCAGCGAGGAAACCTCACAGCGCATCTACCCTGCGGACAATCTGGCGTCGCATATCGTCGGTTTCGTTCAAGCCGATGGCTCCGGAGGTGGCGGTATCGAGTCGGCCTTCAATGAGCTGCTCACCGGAACACCGGGCACTCAAACGTATGAGAGCGGACCGGGAGGTCGAGTCATCCCGACCTCAAATCAATCATCAGTTGCACCGATCCCAGGCGGCGATGTGCAGTTGACGATCGATCGCGACATCCAGTTCGTGGCCCAGGAAGCGATCCAGGGGGTCGTGCAGCGTTCGGGTGCGTCTAGTGCCACTGCCGTGGTCATGGACGTGCAGACCGGTGAGATCCTGGCCTTGGCGACGGCACCGGATTTCGATCCCAATGCTGTGACGCAGTCGCTTCCTGAAGAGCGTCGTAACCGCGCAGTCTCAGACATCTTCGAACCTGGTTCCACGGGCAAGGTCATCACCGCTGCTGCAGCCATCAATGAAGGTGCGGTGAGCCCACTGACTCCGATCAAGGTTCCTGGTCA
Source organism: Candidatus Nanopelagicales bacterium (assembly GCA_049435845.1). Classification (GTDB taxonomy): domain Bacteria; phylum Actinomycetota; class Actinomycetes; order S36-B12; family S36-B12; genus S36-B12. Next base: position 4,242 of record JBMTHB010000136.1, read on the forward strand.
ACTGAAGCGTGCGGGCAAATCCTTCAATGACTACTGGAAGCACGGAACGCTCAACCTGACCGTCACCGGTGTCTTCGCTCGATCGAGCAACATCGGGACGATCCTGGCGGCCGAGCG
>JBMTHB010000137.1:0-4356 GCA_049435845.1 Candidatus Nanopelagicales bacterium
TACTGGCTGCCGATGGGCATCTTCGCCGGCTTCGTCAGTCAGTTCATCCCGACCGTCGGTACCTACATCGGCATCATCGTGCCGGCGTTGTTTGCCGCCTTCAACGATCCGTGGGATGTGCTGTGGATCGTCATCTTCGCCACGATTTACCAGCAAATCGAGAACTACATCTTCACGCCGCGAATCTCCAGTTCCACGATGAACATCAACTCCGGTGTGGCACTCGCTGCGGTGTTCGTCGGCGCTGCGCTCTTCGGCCCGATCGGGGCGATCATCGGCATACCGCTGGTAGCGATCATCATCGCGGTGATCGAAGCGTACGGACGTCGCTACGAACTGCACCCCGACCTTGACGACCGGTTCTAGATACCGCTGGCGCAGTCGAGTGCGTGCTTTACGACTAGAAGCCCAGGCGGCGCAACTGCTTGGGATCCTTCTGCCAGTCCTTCGCGAGTTTGACATGCAGGTCGAGGAATACCGGGGTGCCCAGTAGCCGTTCGATGTGAGGGCGCGAGGTGGCGCCGATCTCGCGGAGACGCGATCCCTTCTTACCTATGACGATGGCCTTCTGGCTGTCGCGCTCCACGTAGATGTCCGCTCGCACGTCGGTCAGAGGCTTGCCCGCGGGCCGGTCGTCGCGGGGCACGATCTCCTCGACCACCACCGCGATGCTGTGCGGGAGCTCGTCGCGCGCTTCCTTGAGAGCCGCTTCCCGTATGTATTCGGCGATGGTGATGTCGATCGGCTCGTCGGTGACCTCGCCTTCGGGGAACAGGCTCGGCCCTTCGGGCATTGCTTCGATCAGCAGATCGGTGAGGGTTGGCACGTTCTTTCCCGTTGCCGCTGAGACCGGGATGATTTCGGCGAACTCGAAGCCGAGTTGATCGGCGAGTGCTTGCGCCTGCAGCAGTTGTTCGGCTATTCGCTCAGGTGTGGCGGAATCGGACTTGGTGATGATCGCGAACTTGGTCGACTTGGTTTTGGCGATTTGCTCGGCGATGAATCGGTCCCCCGGCCCGATGTCTTCGGCTGCCGGCAGGCAGAGGCCAACCACATCCACATCGGCGAGGGTCTCATGCACTTGATCGTTGAGTCGCTCGCCAAGTAGCGTTCGCGGGCGGTGCATACCCGGGGTGTCGACGATCACAAGTTGAGCATCGCCCCTGCTCACAATGCCACGGATGGTGCGGCGGGTGGTTTGCGGGCGATCGGAGGTGATCGCGAGTTTGGTGCCCACGATCGCATTCATCAACGTGGACTTGCCGGCGTTCGGTCTACCGACGAAGGTGGCGAAGCCGCTCTTGTGCGGCTTTGTTGTCACACGCGACCGGATTCGACAGCGTCGGCGAATTCGGCCATCGACGTGAAGGCCCAATCCGGGGTGACATCGGCAGCCGGATCAGGAGTGGCTCCCCAGCCTGGATCGTTGTGCCGCCGATTGATCCACACCGTTGTCATGCCGCGACCCTTCGCCGGCACGTGATCGTGGAACAGGCTCTGTGCTACGTGGAGCAACTTGTCCCTCGGGATTCCCATGGTGTCCACGTGGTGGTCCAGGGCATCGAAATTCGCCGGTGAGGGCTTGTAGGAGCCGATGTTCTCTGCGGTGAGGATGGCATCGAAGGTGACATCGAGCCGCTCGTTGCTCGCCGCGAAGCCGGCGTTATCGATATTGGACAAGATGATGAGCTTGAAGCGCTTCGCCAGTCGTTCGAGAGCCTCGGCCGAATCGGGGAACGCGGGCCAATCCGGCACCGACACGGCCAACGCGTGGGCGTCGCCATCCGAAACTTCCACATTGAGATGCCTACCTAGACCTCGCATGGCGCGCGACAGGATCGAGGGGTACGGATCGGTGGGATGGTTCCGCTCGGCCTCGGCCTCGTTGTCTGCGTAGGCGACGAGGAGTTCCTCCGTGGTCATGTCCAACCCGCGGCGGTGGGCCCACTCGCGTAACACCGCGCCGATGCCGGCCTCCCAGTCGATGAGAGTCCCGTAGCAGTCGAAACTCAATGCCTCGAAGTCGGTGATCTTCATACCTCGACGATAGTCGACGCGATCACATCGCCGTCCGGCGTGCAGATGTGCAATGGCGTCGGTGTGCTGGCAGCGTCGCTGATCGATGAAGTGTCAATCGAGCTCTCCTCGGTGACAACCACCGCAGCTTCGATGTCGCGTGCCCCTGCGGCAGCCGCATGGGCGATGGCAAGTTGCAGCGCCGTGAGCGGCGTCGAGGGAAGGTCGACTGTCGCTCCGGTGTAGGAGCGACCTGTGTCGTCCCGAACGGCGGCGCCCTCCTTCGCCTGGATGCGGGCGCGGGCCTGCCTGGCCAGGGCGACGAGCTTGGTGTCTTCCTCGCTCAACTCACTCATCGCCATCACCATTGCTGTCGGAGCCAGGCAGTCGGGTGGCCAGGACCGTCGCGATGCGGTTGCGACGACCGGCACCGCGTTCGGCGGTGAGTTGCCAGCCGTCCTCCACGATCTGGGCGCCGGGGATGGGCACTCGCCCGAGGCGTTTGGCCACGAGCCCCAAGACGGTATCGACGCCCTCCTCCTCGCTATCGACCTCGATGTCGATCAACTCAGCGAAGTCGTCGATGTTCATCCGCGACATCACTCGGTAGCGGTCGTCGTCGATCTGGACCACCTCGGGGGCCGCAGTGTCGTACTCGTCGGCGATCTCCCCCACGATCTCCTCGAGGATGTCTTCGATGGTGACGAGGCCCGCAGTGCCGCCGTACTCGTCGACAACGATCGCCATGTGAACGCGAGCCGCCTGCATGTCCCTGAGCAATTCGTCGGCGGGCTTGGAATCCGGGACGAAGTAGGGCGGCCGCATCAGGGAGGACACCTGCTCCTCTTGCTCCGCCTCGCGACGATCGAAGGTTCGCTTGACCATATCCTTGAGGTAGACGACGCCCACGATGTCGTCAGCGCTCTCCCCGATAACGGGGATTCGCGAGAATCCCGAACGCAAGCCCAGGCTCACCGCCTGACGAATGGTCTTGTCCTGTTCGATGAACACCATCTCGGTTCGCGGCACCATCACCTCCTTGGCGTAGGTCTCCGCGAGGTCGAATACCGAGTGGATCATCTTGCGCTCGTCATCTTCGATGAGCGCATCCGCGCCGGCTTGATCCACCAGGTCCAGCAGTTCGGCGGCTGTATCGAACGGCCCTTCACGAAAACCTTTTCCGGGGGTGAGGGCATTTCCAATGACGATCAGCAACGTGGTGACCGGGCCCAACACGGTGGCCAGGAATCGGGTGGGCCGCGCAGCAGCGAGTGCAATGCGATCGGCGTGCTGTCGGCCCAAGGTCCGGGGCGCTACACCTAGGCCGATGTAGGCGATCACCACCATGACAGCGATGACCACGACCAGCGCCAGCCACGACGACCATCCATCGCCGGTGGTCAGGCCGCGCACCACCACGTAGCCGATCACGATGACCGACGTCACGTTCGCGATCGTGGACAGGAAGAACAGCACGTTCACATATCGAGCTCTATCGTCCAGCAGGTCGAGGAGTCGATCGACCTTCGCGGCATTGCCATTCCCCTCCTTGCGCAACTCCTCCAGTCGAGTGCGAGAAACGCGGGTCAGCGCAGTCTCGGCCGCGATTAAGAATCCGGACACGACGATCAGGGCAATGGCCAAGATCAGTAGTGGGAGGTTCAACGGCTACCCGCCCAACTTGCCAGCAGTTCGTCTTGTAAGGCGAACATCCGTGCGTACTCCTCATCGGTGGCGTGGTCGTATCCCAGCAGATGTAGTAGTCCGTGGACGGTGAGGAACTGCACGTGTTGGTCGAGTGTTCTGTCGGCCTCTTGCGCGTCGTTGGTCGCGTACTCCGGACAGATGACGATGTCGCCGAGCATCCCCGGTCCGGAAGGCTCGGTCTCGGTACCCGGTGTCAGTTCGTCGATCGGGAAACTGAGCACATCCGTGGGGCCTGGTTCATTCATCCAGTCCTCGTGGAGGGTTGTCATCCGCTCGGTGTCGACCAGAGTGATGCCAACCTCAGAGTCCGGGTGGATGTGCAACTGGCTGTAGATGTGACCGGCGAGATCGCTGAGGGCGGAGAGGTCGAGCGACGAGCCGGCGTCGTCGTCGACCGAAATACTCGGAAGAGTCATGGTGTGCGTTGTGCGTCGTAGCGCTCGTAGGCGTCGACGATCCTCCCTACCAACTTGTGACGAACCACGTCATGGGAAGTCAAGCGGCAAAAAGCGACATCGTCCAGTCCTTCGAGGATTTCGCTGACGACACGCAGGCCGCTTTGCGTACCTCCGGGCAGATCGACCTGGGTGACGTCGCCGGTCACGACCATGGTGGAGCCGAATCCCAGACGGG
>JBMTHB010000138.1:0-4338 GCA_049435845.1 Candidatus Nanopelagicales bacterium
CCACTCGGCGAGCAAGGCTTCCTGCGTGGACTTGCCCGCGCCCTCACCGCCTTCGAAGACGATGAAGGACCCCGACGTGCTCACTGGATCAACTCGACGTGCTGCTGACGCCGGCCGTGGCGCGGGTGGATTTCTTCGTGGCCTTCTTCGCTGTCTTCTTGGCAGTCTTCTTGGTGGCACGCTTAGCGGTCTTCTTGACTGGACCGCGTGCGCGGCGTTCGGCGATGAGGTCACTGGCTCGCTCGATGCTCACCGTCATCGGATCGTCAACCACCCGAAGTGTCGCGTTGGTCTCCCCATCGGTGACGTACGCGCCGAATCGGCCCTCGCGCACGACGATCAGGCGACCCGAAGAGGGATCGGTGCCCACTTCGCGAAGCGGAGCAGCCGCTTGTCCCCGACCGCGTCGCTGCTTGGGTTGCGCGAACAGCGCGAGGGCCTGCTCCAACGTGACCGTGAAGATCTGCTCTTCGCCTTCCAAGGAACGGGAGTCCGTGCCCTTCGTCAGATACGGGCCGTAGCGGCCGTTCTGGGCCTTGATCTCCTCACCATCGCCAGGATCCACGCCCACGATCCGCGGCAAGCTCAGCAACTTCAATGCTTCCTCAAGTGTGATGGTGCTGGGTTTCATGTCCGCGAACAACGATGCGGTGCGGGGCTTGGCCGACTTGGGAGCATCTTCCGGAAGTACCTCGCTGACATACGGTCCGTAGCGTCCGGACTTCGCGACGATTACGTTGCCGCTTTCCGGATCGATGCCCAGTTCCCGATCACCCGACGGCTCGGCGAGCAACTCCTCGGCCTTCTGGGCGGTGAGCTCGTCGGGGGCCAGTCCCACGGGGATGTTCGCCCGATCCTCACCGCGCTCCACGTAGGCGCCGTAACGACCCACCCGCAAGGACGCGCCGCTTCCGTTGATGGGGAAGGTCGCGATACCGCGAGCGTCGATGGATCCCAGGTCCTCGGTGAGGCTCTTGATCCCGGGGAACTCTCCGTTCACGCTGTGACCACCACGCCAGAACGCTTCGAGTTGCTGGACGCGATCGATCTCCCCATTGGCGATCATGTCCAGCACGTTCTCCATGTTCGCGGTGAAGTCGTAGTCGACCAGCGCGGAGAAGTGCTCTTCCAGTAGCCGGATCACCGCGAACGCGGTGAAACTCGGTACCAACGCCGAGCCCTTCTTCCACACGTAACCTCGATCGAGGATGGTGGACATGATCGATGCGTAGGTGGACGGACGGCCGATGCCGAGTTCTTCGAGCTTGGCAACCAAGGTCGCTTCGTTGTAGCGGGCCGGCGGCTTCGTCGCGTGACCTTCGGCCGCCAAGGACTGCGCGGTAACGGTCTGCCCTTCGGACAATGCCGGGAGTTCACGTTCGTCGTCGTCGGTCGAGACATCTTTCAAGGCGGCCATGAAGCCGGGGAAGGTGACGACCGTTCCGGATGCGGTGAACTCGACCTCGCGACCATCGGTTGCCGTCGCCTCGAGCTTGACCGTGGGGGTGGCGGTCCGGGCGTTGACCATCTGGGAGGCGACGGTGCGCTTCCAGACGAGGTCGTACAGAGCGAACTCATCGCCGACGAGTTCACCGGCAATTTCGGCCGGGGTGCGGAAGACTTCACCGGCGGGACGAATCGCCTCGTGTGCTTCCTGTGCGTTCTTGACCTTGCGGTCCCACCTCCGGGGCTCATCGGGCACATACTCCGCGCCGTAGAGAGATCGGGCCTGATTGCGTGCGGCGTTGATCGCCTGCTCGGACAAGGTGGTGGAGTCGGTGCGCATGTAGGTGATGTATCCGTTGTCGTACAGGGATTGCGCGACTCGCATGGTGCGCTGCGCTCCCCACCGGAGTCGGCTCGATGCTTCCTGTTGCAATGTAGAGGTCATGAAGGGCGCCTTCGGCTTCTTCGACGCGGGCTTTTGCACCACCGACATCACTGTGAACGGTCGCTGGTCGAGCGCTGCGGCCAGGGCCGTGGCGGCCTGCTCGTCGAGGTGAATCGCCCCGTCTCGAGTGAGGCGACCGGATTCGTCGAAGTCCGATCCCGTGGCAACCTTCGCCTGGTCCACACTGGTCAATCGACCCGGGAAGGGTCCGGGCAGGAACTCGGCGTCTATCCCCCAGTACTCGGCGGCGGTGAACGCCATGCGCTCGCGTTCCTTATCGACCACGAGACGTACTGCGACCGATTGGACGCGGCCTGCGGACTTGGCCTCGCGGCCGATCTTCTTCCACAGCACCTCCGAGACCGGATAGCCGTAGAGCCGGTCCACCACCCGCCGCGTCTCCTGGGCATCCACCAGGCGCATGTCGAGATCACGTGGGTTGGCCACTGCCTCCCGGATCGCCTCGGGGGTGATCTCGTTGAAGACCATGCGCTTGACCGGGACCTTCGGGTTCAGCACCTCGAGCAAGTGCCAGGAGATCGCCTCGCCCTCGCGGTCCTCGTCCGTTGCCAGCAGGAGTTCGTCGGCGTTCTTCAGGGCGGCCTTGAGTTCCTTGATGGTCGCCTTCTTGGAATCATGAATGACGTAGTGCGGCTGGAAGGCGTCGTCGACGTTCACTGCCAACTTGGCCCAGGGCTGCTTACGGTGTTCGGCCGGGATCTCCGAAGCCTTCGCCGCAAGGTCGCGAACATGGCCGACCGAGGCCAGCACGGTGTAGCCGTCGCCCAGGTAGCCGGCGATCTTCTTCGCCTTGGCGGGCGATTCGACGATCACCAATGTGTTGTCCGGCACCTATATTTCCTTCCCGTTGGTGAGTGGACCTCGAACCGGTCCCCCGATCAGCGGCGGAGTCTGACGGTAGGACACCGACATATGTCAACTCCGCACCGCCCCCGGAAACGGCAACCGCCCGGTCATTCCCCGAAGGGGAATGAGGGATCCGGGCGGTCGTCCGATAATCGGAAAAGCTGGTGACTAGGCCTTCGCCGTCTCCTGGTCTCCGACCGCGATCGGTCGGCGCTTGGAGATAACGACGGCGACGATCACGATCGCTGCAGCTGCGATGGCGATCGCCCACCGGATCGTGGGGTTGGCGCCGTCGCCGATGCTCAACGTGACCACTGCGGGAGCGACCAGCAGCGCGACCAGGTTCATCACCTTGATCAGCGGGTTGATGGCCGGGCCCGCGGTGTCCTTGTAGGGATCGCCCACGGTGTCGCCGATGACGGTCGCGGAGTGCGCCTCGGAGTTCTTGCCACCGAAGTGGCCGTCCTCGACGAACTTCTTCGCGTTGTCCCAGGCGCCACCGGAGTTCGACAAGAACACCGCCATGAGCACGCCGGTCGCAATCGTGCCCGCGAGGTAGGCACCGAGCGCACCGACACCAAGGCCGAAGCCGACCGCGATCGGGGTGAGCACCGCGAGCAGGCCCGGCGTGATGAGTTCGCGCAGCGAATCACGGGTGACGATGTCGACGACCTTGCCGTACTCGGGCTTGGCTGTGCCCTCCATGATCCCGGGGATCTCGCGGAACTGACGGCGCACCTCGAAGATCACCGCACCGGCCGCGCGGGAGACCGCGTTGATCGCCAGGCCGGAGAACAAGAACACCACTGCGGCACCGATGACAAGACCGACGAGGTTGGCCGGGTTCGCAACATCCAGCACGCCGTAGAACTGGAGTTGATCCCCGATATCACCGATCGTGGTGTTCAACGTGGCAGACGTATCCGCGGCTGCACCGAACACGGCCTCACGGTAAGCGCCGAACAGCGCCGTTGCCGCGAGCACCGCGGTTGCGATCGCGATGCCCTTGGTGATTGCCTTGGTGGAGTTGCCCACTGCGTCGAGCCGGGTGAGGACTGCTGCGCCTTCGCCTTCCACATCACCGGACATCTCGGCGATGCCCTGCGCGTTGTCCGACACCGGACCGAACGTGTCCATCGAGACGATGACGCCCACGGTGGTGAGAAGGCCCGTGCCCGCGAGGGCGATCGCGAACAGGCTAAGCAGGATCGTGCCCGAGCCGAGCAGGAATGCGCCGTATACCGCGGCGCCGATGACCAGTGCGGTGTAGACGGCCGACTCCAGACCGAGGGAGATGCCGGACAAGATGACCGTCGCCGGACCAGTGAGGGAGGTCTTCGCGACGTCGTCGACCGGACGACGGTTCGTCTCGGTGAAGTACGCCGTCAACTGTTGGATCACTGCGGCGAGCACGATGCCGATGAACACCGAGCCGATCACGAACCATTGCGGATTGATAGCGTCGCCGGCCTCGCTCGCTGCGATACCGCCGAGGCCTTCGATGTCGCTCCAACTGCTCGGCACCCACACGAAAGTTGCGACCACGACGAGAATCGCGGAGATCACCGCTGAGATGAAGA
>JBMTHB010000139.1:0-4327 GCA_049435845.1 Candidatus Nanopelagicales bacterium
TAACTCCGTGCATCGGGCCGGTCTGGTAGCCACGTCGGCCGATGAGGCTGTTGCCCGAATCGATCGGATCATCGCCGCGATCGAGAACGGAAAGGATCGACTGCGCAGTCCCGACGGCACCATCCTGGGCGTGCCCGTCGAGGATCCAAGGGTCGGGTTCCTCTGCCCAGGGGAGGGCTCACAGCGTCCGGGCATGTTCCAGGACCTCGCCGCTTGCCTCCCGTCGGTGGAGAATTGGTTCGTCGAACTCGATTCGACTCTGCTCGCGGCGGATGTTCAGCCGATGACCAGCAAGATGTGGTCACAACCGCTGGCACCCACCGATCCTTCGGAACTGTCGGGAGTTTTCGGCGGCACGCAGAGTCTCGCGGTTGCGAGTGTGGCATCCGCGGACACCCTCGCCCGGCTAGGAGTAGCTCCGTCGGCGGTGCTTGGCCAATCCAGTGGTGAGTTCGCGGCCGGCGTGATCAGCGGTGCGGTCAGCGGTATGCGCACCGATGAGTTGATGCCCGCGATCGCCCGGGTAACCGAAGTGCAAGTTGCTGCCGCGCAGAGGTTCCCGCTCCCACCCGGAGCCACCTTCGCCATCAACGGTCGACCAGTCGATGATGTCCGCGGCGTGGTTGAGCAGACTCCCACGGCTGTCATCACCAATGTGAACGCTCCCAGCGTCTGCGTGGTCTGGGTCGCCGATGCTCACCGAGAGGAATTCCTCGCTGCAGTGCGCGCTCCGGGGACAGTAATCGGGGAACTGCCGTTCACGTTGGCCTACCACACCGAAGCGTTCACCCCTCGCGCGGAGATGATGCGCGAGGCGTACCAGGACATCGATGTCCGCCGCGCACAACTGCCCTGGTACTCGTGCTCCACCACGGAACGGGTCGATGCCGATGCCGATTCCATCCGGGATCTGCTCGCCGAGCAATGGTGGAAGCCCGTCGACTTCGCCGCGACGATCACCCGGATGGTCGAGGAGCAGGCGTTGACGTGCCTGGTGGAGGTAGGTCCGGGCACGATGCTCGGCGCATGTTCCACCGATGTCTTGCGTGGGACGGGTGTCCTGGTCTTGTCCATGGACTCCGCTGCCGGGACGCTGACCACTTCCCTGCGGACGCTTGCGGCGCTGTGGGTCCATGGCATGGATGTCGATGTCACGTGGCTGCATCGCATCCGTGGCGCGCTCGGGGACCGGATCCAAGACCCAGTGGATTTGCTGGAGTTGGAGCCGAGCATCGGGGAACCGATTGCCCGCCGCGCAAGTGCCGGCGATCACGCCCATGCATTGGAGACCCACCTCACGCTCATGCGTCAGTTCGTCCAGGCCCAGGAGACGGTGATGGGATCGGCGGCGGTGCGGGCGATCGTCGGAGAGGAGTTGTTCGGCGAAGGTCGCAGCGATCGCGAATGGATCCTCGGTGAGTGCGTGGAGCGCACGGCTGATTCATCGACCCACATCAAGGTCTTTCGTTCCGATACCGATCCCGCAGTCGCCCACCACGCGATCGGTGGCGTGGTCTCCCAGCGAGATTCGTCATTGACACCTTTGGCGGTCGTCCCCTTTACCGCAAGCATGGAGATGGTGGCGCAAGCCGCCCGTGACCTTGTCGGCGATCACCTGGTCTGCACGCAAGTGCGGAACATGCGAGCTCACCGCTGGGTCGCCCTCGACGCTGGCGAGGCAACCGTCCGAATCGAAGCAAGGCAATCCGGGGAAGACCTCGTGGACGTTCAGGTGGTGGTAATCCGCGATCCTCACATCGCACCGGCGGATCCTGCCGATGCTGGTCCTGAGTACGTAGCCTTCGAAGCGCAAGTAGTCATCTCCGATCGCTACCTACCAGCGCCCGCGGGACCTTCGGATGAATGGTCCGAAGGTCCGGCGCGAGGTTTGTATTCCGGTCTCTTCCATGGACCCGCGTTCCGAGGCGTCGAGGTGGTAGACGATGTGACTGAGGATCGCGTTAGGGCTCGGGGGCGTCGTCGTCGGGTGGATCTGCACCCCGATTACCCGCTGCGTCCCCGCATGGAAATGGACCCGTTCCTTGCCGATACCTGCGGCCAACTCGTGTCCTTTTGGGCCAATGAACACAACTTGCAGACCGTGGGCGCATTTCCTTATTCCGCGGAGGCGTACGAGGTCTACGGTCCGTTGATCCCGGAAGGCACACCTGTTCGGTTCGAGGTGCGCATCCGCGAGAGTGACGATGTCGGCACGTGCGCGGACATCGACATCATCGATGGATCCGGAAGTGTTCTCGCCCGATTCGTCGGCCTCCGACAACGGGTCTTTGCGTTCCCGACCCGTTTCCTTACATACCTATTGAATCCGGCACGCGAGATGCTCAGCGTTGACTGGCCGGTGGGGCCGCCTCCGGTCACGTTGCGGGCCATCACCGATATGCAGCCGGACTTTTTGGTGTCGGGATACGGGATCTGGTCCCGTGTCCTTGCGCACGTTTCCTTGACGGCCGGTGAACGGCGGTCCTGGTACGGAATGCGGGCGCAGCCCGGCAGACGAATCGAGTGGTTGCTGGGCAGGATCGCGATGAAGGACGCGGTGCGGGCGTGGGCTTTGCATCACCACGGGGTGGACCTGCAACCTGCCGACGTCGAGATCCTGACGACAACCGAAGGTGCTCCCTACGTGCATTGCCCGCCGCTGGAATCGATAGGTGGTGTCCCGGTGGTGTCCTTGACCCACAGCAAATCCATGATCGTGGCGGGTGCTGCCCGTCCGGGAGCGGTGCTAGGAATCGATATCGAGGCCAGCGATCGGGACACTGCTGCAATCGACCGCGCTCTGACGGACCGGGAGAGCGAGATGATCGAATCGGGAGTCACCAGAACCATCGAAGTGCTCGTTGCGAAAGAAGCAGCTGCGAAGGCCGTGGGGACAGGACTCGGTGGAAACATCCGTCGGTGGCCGGTGATGGCGCGCGACCCCTGGAAGCACTCGCTCATCGTGGCCGGACCCGATGATGCGAGCACGTTGTGGCCGGTGATGCTCTTGCGGCCCCCGGGGGCGGTATTGGGAATCTGTTACGAGCGAAGGGATCGAACATGACCACGGACACACTCGTGACCATTAGGAAGGAATCCGACGATTCCTCATTCGCAGATATCGATCCGCAAGAAGTGGCGCGAGCGCTGCGCACCGCCGGAAGCGTTGCAATCCGCGGGTTCGATGCATCACTCGATGACTTCGTGTCCATCAGCGATGCCATCTGTGCCGACTGGCACGACTACCGAGGCGGTGGGTTCAGGTTCGGGTCACTCGACCGAGCCACCGTCGATACCGAATCGTCGATCCTGACCGCAACAGGATCCACGCAGACCTTCCCGGTGCCTCTACACGGGGAGATGTATTACTTCCAGGAGCGACCACAGGTTCTTTGGTTCTACTGCCAGGTGCCGCCGGCGGGCGGAGGTGGCGAGACGACCGTATGTGACGGTGCCGAATTGCTGGCAGCGCTCCCGGAAGAAGTGCGTGAGTACCTGCGGGCGAATGATCTCGTCTACCACCGTCGGCTCGAAGGATCCGACTGGCGCCAGGCATTCATGACCGAGGATATCGACGAGATCGATCGCATCTGTCAGGCCAACAACACCACCATGAGCTACAACCGCGAGTCCGATGTAGTGACTACTCAGTATCGGACCAGCGCGATCGTCACCGGTTCCGATGGAACCGAGCGATTGCTCAGCAGCCTGCTGCCGGTGTGGTTCGGTGAGCAGATCGCCGATGCTGGGACAGCGGGTGACGTCCTCCACGAGGAGTCAGGACGCACTCCGCCGATTGTCATCCGTACACCTGAGGGTGAGCGTGTTCCTGAGCAGATCGTCTACGCCGTCTACGCAGTGGGTGAAGCGCTCGAGCAGCGGGTTGATTGGCAGCCGGGGGAGATCCTGGCGGTCAACAACACGACAACCGCCCACGGTCGCACCGAATCGAAGGATCCCGATCGGCTCATCTACGTGCGAATGGGGCAGTTCGCGACATGAGCAGGGCTTTCCGGATCGACGAGCGGCCGCGCCCGGTCATCTTCAGCGACACCACCTTGCGTGAAGGTGACCAGATGCCCGGATCCCTGCTCGACGCCGATGGGAAGGTCGAACTCGCGCGTGCGCTTCGCGATCTTGGTGTTGCGAGTATCGACGCCGGTTTTCCCGCCAACTCCGAGCGGGAGCTCGCTGCCGTCCAACGAGTGGCGGCCGAGGTGGACGGCATCATCATTTCCGGACTAGCCCGAGCGCTGGAGTCCGATATCGATGCCGTGGCTCTCGCCCTTGCAGACCTACCGCGCGAACGCCGTGCGGTGACCGTCTT
>JBMTHB010000140.1:0-4322 GCA_049435845.1 Candidatus Nanopelagicales bacterium
GCGTGGCCAGCAACGATCCGGCGGAGGCCAAGATGACCGATCGCTCCGGTAGGGGTGGGGGGCTCAAGGACGCGGGAAGGGACTCGAATTCGGTGACCACGTCGCGGGTGATCACCCCGGCGGCGCCCGCGAACGGCATCAGCATCAGCCCGACGATCACGCCCGCACCGATCGAACCGGCGATCAGCGCGGCAACCCGCCCCAGGATCCTGCTCGGACGCCGGTCGACGGGGTGCACGCTCATGGGACGTCCAGGGTAAGCGGCGGGGTTCCGGGCGGGCGGGCTTGAGGCGTCCGCGGTCGGTCAATGTCGTTACCGCGGGCCGGTTGATGGCTGGTCGGGGCTCTATCCGGGACGCACCGGGGCAGCTCGAGTCGGTTCACGATCGCGTCACGGATGTGGCAAGGGTCGGTCTGGATTGTCGCAATTGTGTCTCAGGGGAGTTGGGGGAGCGTCACCGAATCGAGCATCCCCTCAGTAATCCGGGCGCGAGCACATATCTAGTTATTATTTACTATCAAAATTCAGTCTATTTGAGCCTAGTCTGCACCCAGGTGCGCGCGTACTGTCCCGCGCACTACCCGCTCAGCACCAGCTGTAGGAGGAACAGACGTGTCGTTGGACAGCGACTGGGCCGCGCGAGCGGCATGCCGCACTACCGATCCCGATTCGCTCTTCGTGCAAGGAGCGGCCCAGAACCGAGCCAAGGCGATATGCATGGGGTGCGACGTGCGCACCGAATGTCTGGCCGATGCGCTCGACAACCGGGTCGAGTTCGGAGTCTGGGGTGGGATGACCGAACGTGAGCGCCGGGCGCTGCTACGTCGTCGTCCCCACGTCACCTCGTGGCGCAACCTCCTGGAAACGGCACAGACCGAGTACGAGCGGCGCGCGATCTTCGCGCCCACCCGCGCTTCCTAGTCGTCCCCTACACCAGTTGGCCGCGCGCCAACAGATCGCCAATCTCGCGCAGCCCTTCCAGATCGTGCACGTCTTCGGCGAGCGCGGGAACCTCCGCTATGGCAACTCCCGGATGCGCTCCGATGAATCTCTCGGTCACGTGGTGCTGACGCTCGCGTTCACGCAGTCGGCCCGCGTGCAGCATGAGTAGTCGAGACGTGAGCGAATCGACGTCCGAGAGTCGTTCCGCCGCGGCCGTTGCCGCTTCAGCGGACATCAAGGACCTATCTACCTCTTGCACGCGGTTGACGATCAACCCGCCGAGCGGCATGTTTTCCGCATTCAGGCGCTCAACGAAATACGACGCCTCACGCAGAGCGTCGGGTTCCGGCGCGGCCACAACCAGGAAACGCGTGTCGGGTCGCTGCAGAAGTCGATATGTCTGATCGGCGCGTTCACGGAAACCGCCGAACGTGGTGTCGATGGCAGCGACGAAGGTTCCGACATCGGTGAGAACCTGCGCGCCGAGGATCTTCCCCAGCACTCCGGTGAAGATTCCGAAACCGGCAGCTGCCAAACGGCCGAGTCCTCGTCCTGCTCCCCGCGCCGGAGCCGTGAGAATTCGAATGAACCGACCGTCGAGAAAAGATCCGAGTCGCGCAGGAGCATCCAGGAAGTCCAATGCGCTACGCGAGGGTGGAGTGTCGACGATGATCAGATCCCACGGCGCATCTTCCTGCGCATGTAGTTGGCCGAGTTTCTCCATCGCCATGTACTCCTGAGTTCCGGCGAAGGAGGACGACAACGCCTGGTAGAACGGATTGTCGAGAATCTGCCGAGCTCGTTCCGGATCCGCGTGTGCTTCGACAACTTCGTCGAAGGTGCGCTTCATATCGAGCATCATCGCGTGGAGAGAACCTTCGCCCGAAGTATCGGGAACTAGTCGAGGCGTGTTGTCCAACTCGGACAACCCCATAGCCTGGGCCAGCCGACGAGCCGGATCGATGGTCAATACGCATACGTTGCGTCCGTGCTCGGCCGCTCGTAAGGCCAGAGCTGCTGCGCTCGTCGTCTTCCCGACGCCGCCCGATCCGGTGCAGACCACGATGGATACCGATCTGTCGTCCAAGAGCGAGTCGATATGCAGCGCTGGAGCGGACATCAACGGACCCCCTGCCGACCGAGCAGCCCGGCGAGCTCGTACAGACTGCTCAGGTCGATCCCTCCCGGAAGGAAAGGCAGTTGCAGCACCGGCACGTCTAGCGCGGTGAGGCGTTCGAGCTCCCTGCTCTCCAATTCAATCCGTCGAGCGTGATCGGTTCCCTCCGTGGCCAGCACGCGCGCGATCGCGGAGGTATTTGCGGCTACCCCGGCAGCACTCAACTGAGTAGCGATCGCATCGATGGGAAGACGACCGTCTAAGGCGCTCCTCAACTCCTCGGCGTCGAGCATGGGCGGTCGAGTCATGTTGACGATCACCCCGCCTACGATCAAATTGGCTTCGCGGAGTTCACCGATGCCGTCGATCGTCTCCTGAACCGGCATCTCCTCCAACAACGTGACCAGGTGCACCGCAGTTCTAGGCGAAGCGATGACGCTCATCACCAGATCGGCGTGGTTCCTGATCGGGCCGACCTTGGCCAGTCCGGACACCTCACTATTGACGTTCAGGAAACGGGTGATCCGGCCAGTGGGGGGAGCGTCGAGAACCACCGCGTCGTAGGCATCGGAGGCGTTCTTCTCCGAGCGCCTGACCACTTCACAGGCTTTTCCGGTGAGCAGCACATCACGAAGCCCCGGGGCGATCGTGGTGGCGAAGTCGACAGCCCCCATACGTCGCAACGCCGATCCTGCTCGCCTGAGGTTGTAGAAGATCTCGAGGTAATCGAGCAGTGCATCCTCTGGATCGATCGCCAGGGCCCACACTTCCCCGCCACCTGGTGCGACAGCGACCCTTCGCTCCTCGTACGGCAATGGCGGTACGTCGAACAGTTGCGCGATCCCCTGTCGGCCTTCGACTTCCATCATCAAGGTGCGCCGACCCTCTCGGGCCAATGCCATCGCCAGGGCCGCGGCGACCGTTGTCTTGCCTGTGCCACCCTTGCCCGAGACCACGTGCAATGCCACGCCGGGCCACAGCAGATCGGACATCACTCCAGCCTATTGCCGCTCTCCGGCGCAGGCGCCAGGCAGCGATCGGACCGCACCACGCTGACACGCGCGCTACCCTGACGCGCATGACGACATGGGAGTACGCGACGGTTCCCCTTTTGATCCACGCGACGAAGCAGATCCTCGATACCTGGGGACAGGACGGCTGGGAACTCGTCCAAGTGGTTCCCGGTCCCAACGCCGAGAACATGGTGGCGTACCTGAAGCGTCCGGTCGAAGGGTGATGGCGATGACGGCTAGTGCACGACTGGTGGAATTGGGCATCTCGCTTCCGGAAGTCGTGCCACCTGTGGCGTCGTATGTGCCCGCGGTTCAGTCAGGGGTGTACGTCTACACAGCGGGTCAGTTGCCGATGGTCGATGGGGAGATGCTGGCCGTCGGCAAGGTCGGATCGGCAGTCGATGAAGAAACGGCGCGGGCATGCGCGCGAGCATGTGCGCTGAACGCAGTAGCGGCGGTGGTTTCCGTGGTGGGCGACATCGATCGGATCCGTCGGATCGTGAAGGTTGTCGGTTTCGTTGCGAGCGAACCGGACTTCGCGGGTCAGCCTGCCGTGGTGAACGGTGCTAGCGATGTGCTCGGTGAGATCTTCGGCGACGCAGGGGTTCACGCACGATCTGCGGTCGGCGTGGCGGTGCTGCCCAAGGACGCACCGGTGGAGGTGGAGATGATCGTCGAGGTCGCTCCCTGACGCTGCGCCATCGCGAGCGTTGGGAATCCATCCACGCCGCAGACGGACGGTGGATTCCTCCGCAACCACTCCTGGCGGCCACCATGGTTTTGTGTCGAGCAGGGGAGGTTCTGATGCTGCGACGCTCGATGACGATGCCGTTCGCTCCGGGAATGCACGTATTTCCTGGTGGCGGAGTCTCAGCAGTCGACAAACACTCCAGCGATCCGCTTCGCGCCTGTGCGCTCCGGGAGACCCACGAAGAGGTCGACATCGTGGTGGAGGAGTGCTCGCTCTTCGATCGCTGGATAACTCCGGAGATTGAGGATCGTCGCTATGACGTTTCGTTCTACCTTGCGGATGTCGAAGACGCGGGCCGGTTAGTGACCACGGAGGCTGAATCGATGCTCTGGATCCCACCTGCCCAGGCACTGGAGCGGCACCAGCGGGGCAGATTCCCGATGCTGCGACCAACCCGGATCGTCTTGGAGAACCTGGTAGCAGGACCGACCGACTGCGCAGAGCCGTTAGCCAAGTTACCCCGCATGAGACCCGACGGTTTGTGGGATGTGATCGATG
>JBMTHB010000141.1:0-4283 GCA_049435845.1 Candidatus Nanopelagicales bacterium
AGCGAGAAGATCGCCCACCCGACGCCGGCCACGACGAGCGCTGCGATCACGACGATCGCGATGGCCCGTTGCCGGGACTTCGCCTTCGCCTCCCGCTCCGCCCGACGAGCTTGCTGCCGCTCGAACTTGGCTCGCGCGATCTCCCGCTCGCGCCGGTTCGACGAGGTCATGGATCTCCTGAAGGTCGGTTTCGCGTGAAGGCCGGTCAGCCTCGGCGCATGAGTGTAGGGGCACTGCCGATCGTGGCTAGGCTGAGCGCGTTGTCAACGAGACATCAACTACCGGTCGACGTAGGGAGGAGCCTTGTTCATTACGGGCTTTCCCGCCGGCGCGTGGGCTACCAACTGCTATGTGCTTGCCGCGGGTCCCCGGGAGCCGTGCATCATCGTCGATCCCGGTCAAGACAGCATCGATCGGGTTCATGACGTTGTACGCGAACACTCGCTCGTGCCCGCAGCGGTGCTCCTCACCCATGGGCAC
This sequence comes from Candidatus Nanopelagicales bacterium, assembly GCA_049435845.1. Taxonomy (GTDB): domain Bacteria; phylum Actinomycetota; class Actinomycetes; order S36-B12; family S36-B12; genus S36-B12. The sequence continues at coordinate 481 of JBMTHB010000141.1, forward strand.
ATGGACCATGTGTGGAGCGTGGCCCCCGTAAGCCGCGACTTCGAGATCCCCGCCTACATCCATGCCGCGGACCGTTATCGGCTCACCGACCCCGCGGGTAGCAGCATGGCCGCCGCCCGTGCCGAACTGCTGGCGATGACCAAGGACTCCCTCGAACTCACCGAACCCGCAGACGTCCGCCTGCTGCCACACGAAGGTGCGGTGGTGGACATCGCCGGCATCCGCGTAGGTGTGCGGCATGCGCCCGGACACACCGAAGGCTCGGTGGTCTTCGATGTACCGCGCGACGACGACGTCGACCTCATGCTCGCCGGCGACGTGCTCTTCCAAGGCTCCATCGGGCGTACCGATCTCCCCGGCGGTGACTCGGCCGCCATGGACGTGAGCCTGCGCACCGTGATCTGGCCCATGGATGACGACATTGTTGTGCTACCTGGACACGGACCCCAGACCACGATCGGTGCCGAACGCGCCACGAACCCGTTTCTTCGCGCGGCTGCCGATGGCTCGCCGAGTTCACCTCCGACGCGAGGGTTGTAGACGTGGTCGAATTTCGTGCTCCCAAGGGAGTGCCGGAGTACTTTCCTCCGCGGTCGGCCGCCTTCCTAGCCGTCCGCGACGCACTGGCCTATCCGGCCCGGCATGCGGGCTACGGATATATCGAGCTCCCGGTTTTCGAGGACACCGCGCTGTTCGTGCGCGGCGTGGGCGAAAGCACCGATGTGGTCAGCAAGGAGATGTACACATTCACCGATCGAGGTGACCGGTCGCTGTCCCTACGCCCGGAAGGCACGGCCGGGGTCATCCGCTCGATAGTGGAGAACCGGCTGGATAAGGCGGCATTGCCGGTGAAGCTCTGGTACGCCGGACCGTTCTTTCGCGCCGAACGGCCGCAGCACGGGCGGTACCGACAGTTGCAGCAGGTCGGTATCGAGGCCGTCGGATCCGAAGACCCGGCGTTGGATGCGGAGGTCATCACACTGGCCGACGAGGCCTACCGTCGACTCGGCCTACAGCGCTACCGGCTCGAACTCACCAGTTTGGGCTGCTCGCGCTGTCGCCCTGACTATCGGGAGATGCTCGTTGCCTACCTGGCGGCGAAGCAGCTCGATGAAGCCACGCGCCAGCGAGCTGCGCTGAATCCGCTGCGCGTGCTGGATGACAAGCGTCCGGAGGTTGTGGATCAACTTCAGGATGCGCCGTTGATGGTCGACCACCTGTGCGGAGAATGCCAGGAGCACTACGACGCAGTGCGTAGCTTCCTTACCGACGCAGGTGTGGAGTGGGAGGAATCTCCCCGACTCGTCCGTGGCCTGGATTACTACACCCGGACCACCTTCGAGTTCACCCACGAACTCCTCGGTGCACAGTCGGGGATCGGCGGGGGAGGCCGCTACGACGGCTTGATGGAGTCAGTGGGCGGCGACACCCTGTCAGGAATCGGCTTCGGCCTCGGTACCGACCGCACATTGCTGGCGTGCGAGGCCGAAGGATTGACCATGGGTGCTGAACCTGACCTGGACGCCTTCGTCGTTCCCATTGGGGAGCCCGCGCGACACCAAGCCTTGGAGCTCATGGCCGCGCTGCGACATGCGGGGATCCGGGTGGACATGTCCTACGGTGCGCGAGGCCTAAAGGGATCGATGAAGGCCGCGGACAGGAGCGGTGCTCCCTACGTCCTGATCATCGGCGACGATGAGGTGGGCGAACGATGCGTCCAACTGAAGGACATGAGCGATGGCACCCAAAGAAGCGTGTCCCAAGAACAGGTGGCCGAGCAGTTGCGTCAAGCCATCGTGGAGGAATCACCGTGATCAGAACACACCGTGCTGGCACCTTGCGAGCGGACGATGCGGGACAAGTCGTCACGCTCGCAGGCTGGATCGCATCGCGACGTGATCATGGAGGCGTTGCCTTCATCGATCTGCGGGACGCGTCGGGTCGCGTTCAGGTGGTCATCCGTGAGGCCGAGGTCGCTCACCCCCTTCGTGACGAGTTCTGCCTCCAGGTCACCGGCGAGGTGTCCATCCGTCCCGAAGGCAACGAGAATCCCGATCTGCCGACCGGCGCAGTCGAGGTGATTGCGGACACCGTCACTGTGCTGTCAACTAGCGCCCCGTTGCCCTTCCCGATCGACGACCGCGTCAACGTCAGCGACGAAGTTCGCTTGCGCCATCGCTACTTGGATCTGCGTCGCAAGCGGCCCGGAGACGCGCTTCGGATGCGATCGAAGGTGAACAGTGTCGCTCGTGAGGTTCTGCTGGCACGAGACTTCGTCGAAGTGGAGACTCCTACCCTCACTCGATCCACCCCCGAAGGCGCCCGCGACTTCCTTGTTCCTGTCCGACTCCAGCCCGGTCACTGGTATGCGCTTCCGCAGTCGCCGCAACTGTTCAAGCAATTGCTGATGGTGGGCGGCATCGAGCGCTACTTCCAGATTGCCCGCTGCTATCGCGATGAGGACTTCCGAGCCGATCGTCAACCCGAGTTCACCCAACTCGACATCGAGATGAGCTTCGTCGAACAAGCCGACGTCATCGAGGTAGGGGAAGCCGTGGTCCGTGCGCTGTGGTCTCAGATTTTGGGCTACGACATCGGCGAGATCCCGCACATGACCTATGCCGAGGCGATGCGACGATTCGGAACCGACAAGCCGGACCTGCGCTTCGATCTGGAACTGGTCGATCTCACCGAGTATTTCTCAAATACGCCGTTTCGGGTCTTCCAAGCCGAGTACGTGGGCGCGGTGATCATGCCGGGAGGCGCGGATCAACCCCGGCGGCAATTCGACGCGTGGCAGGAGTGGGCCAAGCAGCGCGGCGCCAAGGGCTTGGCGTATGTGACGATCGACGGCGACGGTGCGTTGGGTGGGCCGGTCGCCAAGAACCTGAGCGATCACGAGCGAGACGGTCTCGTGGCGGCGGTAGGTGCGAAGCCGGGAGATGCGGTGTTCTTCGCCGCCGGGCGCCCCAGCGAGGCGCGCGCGCTCCTGGGAGCGGCTCGAGTAGAGATCGCCGAGCGTCTGTCCTTGATCGACGCCGCACAATGGTCCTTCGTCTGGATCGTCGATGCCCCCATGTTCGAGCAGGTGCAACACGATTCCGGTGCGTGGATGTGGACGGCCGTCCATCACCCCTTCACGTCGCCTAATGCGGAGTGCATCGACCGATTCGACGGATCGGTCACCGCTCCGGGCGAGGCACTCGCGTGGGCGTACGACCTAGTGTGCAATGGCAACGAGATCGGCGGAGGAAGTATCCGTATCCACGACGCATCTGTGCAGCGGCGGGTGTTCGAGGTGCTCGGCCTCGGTCAAGAGGAGGCTCAAGAGAAGTTCGGCTTCCTGCTGGAGGCATTCCAGTACGGCCCCCCGCCCCACGGCGGAATCGCCTTCGGCTGGGATCGCATCTGCATGCTGCTCGCCAACGCCGACTCGCTACGCGATGTCATCGCCTTCCCGAAGACCGGTGGCGGACAGGATCCGTTGACCGGAGCACCTACCCCCATCACTGCACAACAACGAACCGAAGCCGGCATCGACGTGGATCCGACGGCGGACGAATCCTGACTCGGGCGCTGCGGTGACACTCTTCGACGATCGGGAGAAGACCGATCGTCACGGCGCGCCACTTGCGGTGCGCATGCGGCCGCGCAGTGTCGACGAGGTGGTCGGGCTCGTGGAACGCCTGGCCCGGCTGCTGCCCTGACCGCGGAGCCGCGTTGGTCGCCACCCGCCCCTACCGCCGAGCCGCCGACCTCCTGGCGGCCGCCCTCGGGTTCTCCTACGCCGACGCCAAGGACCT
>JBMTHB010000142.1:0-4237 GCA_049435845.1 Candidatus Nanopelagicales bacterium
ATGCGTTCGACCGTCGCACTCACGCTGGAACCTTCGCAGCCTGATAACCAGTGCGCAGAAGCAATGCTGCTTCATCGCCTAATCGCAGGCGGACAATTTCCACCATCGTGACAGTGAAGTTCCGATCATGCTGAAGGCTGTCGTGGCGCTCGGCACACACATGGTGGCTGATTTCGTGCAAGACGACTGATTCCCGCATAGCCCATGGAGATTCCATAGGTATCGCGATGACGCACTCCCCCCGCACCCTTTCGTAGTGGGCGCGGGATCCACCCTTGCGATGACGAACCCGAGGAATGGAAACGTCGACGTTGGCGCAGACATGGGCCACGTACGTCCCCACATCGGTGAGACTGCCGAACCGGATCTGGGTGGGCAGCGTCAACGAAGATCCGAAGAAGTCCACGGTTCCGCCCCGATCCAAGGCGGACGACCATTGATCCTCCGCCTGGTACACGGCGGCACGGAAACGATCGATCTCAGCATCAGTCATCGAGGCACGTCAGGAGTGAGGCCAACGTGGGATTTCGTCTGACGCTGGACGACGCATCGCTCCGGCAGCGATCGCGCCGAACATCGCTGCCCCGAGGGCTCCCGCCTCGCTGACCTCGCTGATATCGAAACTTCCCATCGCTTCACGCTTCGCCTGGATCACCATGGGGTCGTTCACCCACCCGCCGGCTAGCACCGCTTTCGTGCGAGGCGCACTCGTGGCTTCCATGAATTCCAGCAGTTCCGTGCCCAAGCCGACGAGTTCGATCACACTGGTCCGCCACAGTGCCGCTGGACTGGCGTCGTCGTCTACTCCGAGGATGGACAGCCCCACATGATCGACGTCGCCGAGTCGTAGATCACCGATCTCGGCGCTCAGCGCCCGCTTGGCCACCTCCATTCGCTGATCGATGGACTCGATGCCGAGCAATCGGCTGATGCGCTCCAGAGACAGTCCCGTCACCAATGCACCCAGTACGCAGACGTGATCGGGAATCACGCTCCATAGAACTGCGACGTCACGTTCGGAAAGCCGAACCAATTCCTCCCTAGAGAGGGGTCCAGGGCTGAATCTCAAGAATGCTTCCGCAGTTCCCATCGAGTCGAAGAGAGCGCCGGTCGTGGCCGCTCCGCACGCGAAGGCTGCCGACTGGTGGTCCATCCCCGTCGCAGTCAGCGCTGCACCTCGCATTACTTCCGGAACGCGCGAAGCCATCCCGCAGTCGTCGCCCGCGACCGTCACAGGTCCGGGGAGAAGCGGACCGACGAGTTCGAGCGTTCCCTGCCACGGTTTCTTCTCGACCACATCGAACAGACCGGTGCGCGACACCAGCGAGATCTCACTGACACGTTCCCCACCGAGTCGGTACACGATCCACTCAGCCACACTCAGGTAGCACGTTGCTTGGGACGTAGCGGGGATGTTCTCCTGCAACCATAAGATCTTCGCCACCGACGGCTTGTTGTTAAGCCGCATACCGACGTGACCATGGAAGGCGTCCCTCCCGACCGCCTCGGCGACGACATCGGATCGGCCACGGGGGTCATGGAAGGCGATGATCGGAGACAGCGGCTCGTCCGTGGAGCTGATCAACACACCTGCCTCGGCCATGCTCGTGACGCCGATACCAATCACACGTGCATCGGCCGGCCAATTCGCAGAGTCGACCAGGCCGCTCAGCACACCGGCGACGACACCGATCAGTTCGTCGGCGTCCATCTCGGCTGCCGAACCCGATCGCCGCCACGGGGTCGGCTGCGCAGACTCGGCGACGACGGATCCGTCTAGACCGACAGCGAGGGCCTTGACGCGAGTAGTGCCCGCGTCGATTCCCACCACCAGTTCGCGCATGCTCGTCCTCCCAGGCGAAGCCGTCGGCGTCACTACCGGCGAGGATAGGCTGGGCTCCGCGAGGGTGCATGCACATCGGCATCACGATCCTCGTGAAGACCAGCTGTCAGGAGAGGAATCCCACGTGTCCGACGTCCGTTACCGGTTGAACCGGTTGTTCAATGCCGAATCCGGTCGGTGCCTCGACGTTGCCATCGACCACGGCTTCTTCGGTGAACGGCACTTCCTGCATGGCATCGAAGATCTTGCGACGGCCATCGACACTCTGGTCGACGCAGCCCCCGATGCCATCCAACTGACACAAGGACAAGCTCCCAAGCTTCAGCTGCACAAGGGGCGGCAGCGCCCGGCGCTAGTGCTGCGCACCGATATCGCGAATGTCTACGGCGCGCCGCTGCCCGATCACATGTTCTCGTTGATGATTCCCGAACCGGCGAAGCGCGGGGTGCAACTCGATGCCGCGATCATCGTGGTGAACCTGCTGGATCTACCGGGCCGTCCGGAGGTTCGCGAGGCGTGCGTTCAGAACATCCTCGACGCCAAGGCCGACTGCGAGAAGTACGGAATGCCGCTGATGGTCGAACCTTTGGTCATGAAGCCCATCGTCGCGGACGGATCGACCGGCTACACCGTGAATGGAGATCTGGATCTGATCCTGCCGATCGTCCGCCAGGCAGTAGAGCTCGGCGCCGACGTCATCAAGGCCGACCCCACGGACGACCCTCGCGACTATCACCAGGTCATTCAGATCGCCGGTGACATACCCGTGCTGGTTCGCGGCGGCGGACGCGTGCCCGACCGGGAGTTGCTGGAACGAACGGCTGCAGTGCTCGAGCAAGGTGCCGCAGGAATCGTGTACGGCCGAAACATCGTGCAACACGAGAACCCGGCTGGCATCACTCGCGCCTTGATGGCCATGTTGCATCAGGGAGCATCGGTAGATGAGGCCGAGAAACTGATCGCATGACCGACGTTCGTATCGGCATCATCGGCGGCGGCCTGATGGGCCGTGAGCTTGCTGCTGTGTGCGGCAGATGGCTGCACCTGGTCGACCACCCGGTGCGTCCAGCCGTCGTGGCAGTTGCAGATCTCAATCCGAGCGCACTGGAGTGGTTCCGGCAGGTACCGACCATCGAGACGCTCACAGAGTCATGGCGCGAGCTGGTCGACGACCCTTCGTTGGATGTGCTGTACATCGCGGTTCCGCACAACCTGCACGAAGAGATCTACACCGCAGCAGCAACGGCCGGCAAAGACTTCTTCGCTGAGAAGCCCTTCGGTATCGATTTCGGTGCCGCTGAACGTATCGCTCATGCGATCGACCAGTCAGGTGTCTTCGTCCGGGTCAGCAGCGAGATGCCGTTCTTTCCCGGGGCGCTGCGTGTCTACGAGCTCGCTCGCAGTGGCCAGTTGGGCGAGATCATCGAAGTGAGGTCCGCCTTCTTGCACTCCTCGGACATCGACCGCGGCAAGCCGATCAACTGGAAGCGTCGCGTCGAGACATGCGGGGCGATCGGAGTCATGGGAGATCTCGGTATGCACGTGGCCCACGTCCCCTTGCGTTTGGGCTATCGGCCGTCGTCCATTTACGCACTGCTAGAGGACATCGTGTTCGATCGACCAGCCGCAGCAGGCTCACCGGACACGGTTCGTTGTGACACCTGGGACAACGCGATCATCACCATGCGCGGTGAGACATCGGAGTCGACCCGTGCCTTCCCGATGATCTGGGAGACCAAACGCATAGCGCCGGGGAATATGAACACCTGGGTATTCGAGGCGCAGGGCATGGACGGTGGAGTGCGCTTCAGCACCCGTACTCCTGCGTACTTCGAGCGCTTCCGACGGGATGGAAGTGAACAGATCTGGGAGCAGGTCCAGCCAGGCAACGTTTCTGCCTGGCCCATGGTCAGCGGGGCGATCTTCGAATTCGGCTTCGCCGATGCCTTGTTGCAGATGTGGGCAAGTTATCTAGCGGAACGAGCGGGCGAGCTCGGCGATCGATTCGCTACTGCAACCGTCGCCGAGGCCGTCACTTCCCATCGCGTCTTCGCCGCTGCTCTCAGATCGCAGTCGGAACATCGAGCCATCGACTGAGGATGCGTTCTCTCGGCCGGGCACTGCGCAAGACCCCACTCCTTGCCGACCTCCCACGCGAGGTCGCGGTCCTGACCATCATCGCCTTCTTCGTGGCCCTCGGCTTCGGGATTCTGATCCCATCGCTTCCCATCTTCGCGAGCACATTCGGAGTCAACGCGTTCCAGGCCGGAATCGTCATTTCCGTGTTCGCGTTGGTGCGCTTCATCACCTCGCCGTTGGCCGGAGGCATGGTCAATCGTTTCGGTGAGCGCATCGTCTTGAGCAGCGGACTGCTCATCGTCGCGGTGTCATCCT
>JBMTHB010000143.1:0-4230 GCA_049435845.1 Candidatus Nanopelagicales bacterium
ATAGTGGCAGCCACTTCGTCCGGGTTCGCGTACCGACCCGCGGGAATCGCTGCGAGGATCTCCGCTCGGCGGCTTTCGTCGAGTTGTGCCGTCATATCGGTATCGACGAAGCCGGGCGCGACCACATTCACGGTGATCCCGCGGGGCCCGAATTCACGGGAGAGGGATCGGGCCACACCGACGAGCCCGGCCTTCGATGCTGCGTAGTTGGCCTGACCGGCGCTGCCGAGCAGACCCACGACCGAGGAGACCAGGACGATGCGTCCGGCCTTGGCGCGCAGCATGCCGCGCGCCACTCCCCTGCACAAGCGCATCGATCCAGCCAGGTTGGTCCGCAGGACCTCATCGATGTCGTCATCCGACATACGCATGATGAGTTGATCCCGGGTGATGCCGGCATTGGCGACCAGAGTGGTGATGACCCCGAATCGCTCGGCTATGTCCGCGAGTCCAGACTCGATTGATGCTGGGTCACCGACGTCCATCGCGACGCTGCCCAGGACATCCACACCCGCCGGCGCAGTTCCACTTCGGCTCGCCGTGACAACGTGATGGCCGGCACCGGCAAGTCGCTTGGCCGTTGCAGCTCCGATGCCGCGATTCCCGCCCGTGATCAATGCAATGTCGGTCATCTCATGCCTCCTGCTTGCGCAGAAGGTATCCGACGACGAAGAAGCCGAAGGGTAGCCAAACGGCGATAGCCGGGAGAAAGACGGTGAATACCCCGATGCCGATCATGTAGACGCCGTAGACGAAGCCCCGAGTTCGAACGAGCCGTGAGTCCATGAAGATCCGCGGTGTATCAGGATCGATTAACTCCGGATGGCGCCGCGCATGAGCCGAGATCAGACCGCCGATCATGCTGATCATCCCCAGGTTCAACCAGTAGAGAAGGCCTGCGCCACCGAGACCTTCGCCACCAGAGAACCAGTTCGCACCTCCTGCGATGGCACGGAAACTGTCCATGCCCGTGCCGTAGAGGGAACTCGACCAGGGCAAGAGCACGATGAGCATGAGCCACGTGAGGTTCAGCCAGAAGATCGCATCGTCGAATCCAGCAAGCCTGCTGAAGATGCGATTGTGGATCCGCCACATGAACGCGACGATGATGAACGTGAATGCGAAGGTCACCAGTTGTCCGGTGTTGTCACCTATGACCTTCCAGACCGTCTCTTCGCCTGCCTTGGGTCGCAACTCGACGATGGGCAGCACCAGGACCGTGATGGCCACGGCAACTATGGCGTCGGTGAAATTGATGAGTCGGTCGAATGGTCGACCGCTGCGCACTCGCACCTGCTGCGCAGACTCGGACATGGGCTAGACGTCCTCGAGTCGGTAGCCGACTTTCACCGTCACCTGGAAGTGGTCGACGTCGTTGTCCCTGACGTAGCCGCGCACCTGCTGCACCTCGAACCAATCGACATGGCGATGGTCTGCCCCTGCTCGGGCAACCGCGTTACGGACAGCGCCCTCAATAGAGTCCTTCGAGGTGCCCACGACTTCGCTGATGCCGTAGACCCGATCCGTCATTGATCCTCCACTAGTGGTGTGACCTAGGCCGCACCGACGCGCGCCGGTTGTCGATGGGGTTTACCTTATTGGGGTGCCGGAGTCCCCTCACACGATCACGAGCGCCCAACGTGCGCTCAGTGACGAACAGTCCGGGCGCACCCGCAAGTACCTGATCTCCATGGGAATTCGAACCGCTTGCGTGATCGGGGCGATCTTCGTACCCGGCTGGCCACGCTGGGTCCTCATCGCCGGTGCCGTGGTACTGCCGTACCTGGCAGTCGTCATCGCCAACGCCGGTCGCGAAAGGGACACGGGGAGCCCGGCGGAGGTCACTCCGCAAGCCCACGCTGCCTTGCCGGCGTCCGGCAAGGCACTCGAGGGAGTCGTCATCGTTCCCGACGACGAGCGATCCCCCCGGTCCTGAGCCTTACAGTGGAGGCGTGCTCGCTCTCCTTCGATCACGCCGCTGGCAGGGCTTCACCGCCCTGGTGATCGTCGTCATCGTGGCGTTCGGACTGCTCAGCCGCTGGCAATGGTCCCGGGCGGAGGAGAAGCGCCAACAGCAGCAGGTGCAGTCGGTGAGTCAACTCCAGCCGATTTCACCGAACCCCGGCCAATCTCTGGGCGAGTTCACCTCGGTGACCGTGACGGGAACGTATCTGCCGGATACCCGGCGCTTCGTGCGTCAGCGGCCACTCGAAGGTCGCAATGGCTTCTGGGTACTCGAACAACTGGCCACCGATCAGGGGCGGGTATGGGTGCTGCGCGGCTGGGTGGCGGCCGAGGCTCGCGCGCAGGACTCACCACGCGTCCCCGACGTAGGTCCGAGCATCGTCGAGCTGACGGGCGTCGCACGGACGTTGGATCAGGGCCAACAACTCGTCGATCGCGGTGGGTTACCGCCGGAACAGGTCACGTCCATCGTCACCGCTCAATTGCCCGATCCGGGGGATTTCACCTGGTACCTGCAATTGCGAGAGTCGGTACCTTCAGATCCGCTAGTGCCCGTTCCGTTGCCCGAGCCTGACGACCTTCAGAACATCTCCTACGCCATTCAATGGCTGCTCTTCGCGGCCGTAGCGATCGGTGGATGGTTCTTCTTTCTGCGACGGGAAGCGCGCGAGACCCTCTAGTCCTGCGCGAACTGGGTCCGGTACAGGTTCTCGTAGATCCCGCCCGCCTCCAGCAACTGCTCATGCGTGCCCCGTTGCACGATCCGACCCGCAACCACGACGAGGATCTGATCCGCCCGCCGGATCGTGGATAGTCGGTGAGCGATAACCACGCTGGTTCGTCCCTCGAGGGCGCTATTGAGCGCAAGCTGGACGAGTCGCTCGCTCTCGCTATCGAGGTGGGCCGTCGCCTCGTCCAAGACTACGATCCTCGGGGCCTTCAGGAAGAGTCTCGCCAGTGCTAGTCGCTGCTTCTCTCCACCGGAGAGCCGATACCCCCGGGCCCCCACGACCGTGCCGAAGCCATCGGGCAGCTGGTCGATCAAAGACAGGATCTGTGCCGACGCACACGCGGCGCGCAACTCGTCGTCGGTGGCCCCCGGGCGTGCGTAGCGCAGATTGTCCGCGATCGTCTCGTGGAAGAGATGGGCGTCCTGGGTCACCACCCCCACCGCGGATCGCAGATCCGACGTCGCCACCTCACGCAAATCGACGCCACCCAAACACACCGTGCCACCCGTAGGGTCGTACAGCCGGGTCAGGAGCGCGGTGATGGTGCTCTTGCCTGCCCCCGACGGACCGACCAGGGCGGTGAGCGTTCCGGGTGCGGCATGGAAGGTGACATCGTGCAGTACCGGGTCCCCCACGCCGGCGGTCTCTTCGCGGGCCACGGACTCCAATGACGCAAGCGATACCTGGGCCGCTGTGGGGTACGTGAAATCGACGTGCTGGAAATCGACGGACAGTCCCCCCGGTGGGAGGGGACGCGGATCCGTCGGTTCCTTCACCAGTGGACTCAAGTCCAGTACCTCGAACACCCGCTCGAAGGAGACCAAGGCGGTCATGACGTCCACCCGTACGTTGCTGAGCGCGGTAAGCGGGCCATACAACTGGGCCAGCAGGGCGACCAGCGCTAGGAGCGTGCCGAGCGTGATCGCGCCGTCGATGACCAGATTGCCGCCCAGGCCGTAGGTCACCGCGGTAGCGATCGCCGCCACCAGGGTCAAAGCTGTGAAGAACCAGCGATTCGCCATGGCCATCCGGACACCGATATCGCGAACGCGCTCGGCCTTCCCCGAGAAGGATCGCGCCTCATCATCCGGGCGACCGAAGAGCTTGACGAGCAATGCACCGGAGACGTTGAACCGCTCGGTCATCTGTGAACTCATCTGTGCGTTCAGCCCCATCTGCTCGCGCGTCAGCGCCTGCAACCGTCTGCCCATATATCGGGCCGGCAATAGGAACAACGGAACCAGAACGAGAGTAGCCAGGGTGATCTGCCACGACAGCGCGAACATCGCTATGAGAACAACCGTGACCGATATCAGATTGCCTAATACCCCACCCAGCGTGGAGGTGAAGGCCTGCTGGGCTCCGATCACATCACTGTTCAGACGGGAGATCAGTGCCCCCGTCTGCGTCCGCGTGAAGAATGCAACCGATTGCCTCTGCACATGGTCGTAGACCTGCGTCCGCAGATCGAAGATGAGCCCCTCGCCGATCCGCGCCGAGTACCAGCGGCTCACTAGCCCTAGTGCCGCATCGG
>JBMTHB010000144.1:0-4228 GCA_049435845.1 Candidatus Nanopelagicales bacterium
CCATCCTTCGCGGCGCGCACATTGGCCGTGGGAGTGTGATCGCTGCGAATTCGGTAGTCCGCGGCGCCATCCCGGAGTACTCGATCGCCGGCGGAGTTCCAGCCAAAGTGCTCGTGGATCGTCGTCGGCGTGAAGCGGAGGCAGAGCAGGCGCGCGTGGATGTCGCGGACATGGCGCGCAAGGCACGCGAGGCGACCCTTCGGCGGATAAGCGCCCAGCAACAAGGTGACTAATGCGCGCGTACGAGGCGTGAATCGACGAAAGGAAGACGTACGTCTCTCGTGCGTGCATCTGGACACGAGTCGTGATGATCGGACCGAAGGAGTTCGGCCACATTCCTGAAGTGTTCTCGAGCGCGGTTCCGCGCGTAATCGGCAGCGGAATCCTTCGTGATCATGAAAGCCCAGTCGCTGGCAAGCCCCAAGAGAAGCTCCGTCACGATTGCGTCGCCGGTGATATCGCGGTTGATCAGTTCGCGCGGCGTGCGCGATCGCAGGTACTCCACCACTGCGTACTGAGTGCCTTTACCCATGTCGCGTAGTTGACCTGCTTCGCCGTCCTCCCACACGCGAAAGTCCTTGCCACTACCCCAACTGCCCGCGTTCAACTCAACAGGTGGTTGATCTAGGGCACGCTCGCGTTCCCGCTCCAAGGTGGTGAGTTCTATGCCGGCATCGGCCGCGCCATCGAGGACAGCCTCCAGGAAGAGGGGACCTTCATGCCACCAGTGCCCGAACAACTCGGTGTCGTAGGCCACGGTCACAAGCGGATCGCTTTGACTGCTGTCCCGCATGATTTGGCGAGCGGTAGCGAGAAAATCCGTTGCATCCTTGGTGGTCTGTTCACGGGCACGCTCGGGGTCGTACGGCTTCTTCTCGGGAGAGGATCGGTGGGTAACCCGCGAGGATCGAACACCCCACTCGTGATCGAAGGTGTGGAAGTCCTGGTACCAGGGCGATCCTGGGTATCCCTTTCGTGGTGACCACACCCGATAGGTGAGCGTTAAATCGCGTCCGAACGCCACCACATCGCTGTGAGCAATCCGATGCGGTTGATGGAGTGCTGCACCTGCGCTCTGGAGCGTCGGGCCGTCGAACACGGTATGGGTTACTCCGTGGCGAGCGAGGAGTTCCTCCACGCCAGGCCGGTATGCGCACTCGGGCGTCCAAATGCCGCGTGGTCGGCTACCGAGCCGGACAGTGCTGTCGGTGAGCCCGCTCTTAAATGCGAGGTCGGCGATGGGATCCAGCAGGTGAGGCGTGAACGTGTGAGTCATCGGCCCGCCTAGCAGTTCGATCGCTCCTCCGTCGGCGAGTGGACGCAGTGCGGCGGAGCCTCCGGCTTGCCAGTGCTCTGCGAGTTCACGCGCTGCCGCATCGGCAAGTTGAAACTGGCGGGCGGCATCGCTTGATGCATCGTCGTTATGGGTGATCGAGGCCTTGATTGCCTTGCCAGTTGCTCGCACGCGCCAGTCTTCGATCCATCGCTCTTGTTCTGCGATTGATGACGGTTCATCCCACTGAGCCGCCAGCACCGGCGTGACGCCGAGGGTGATCATGTCGGTGCGACCTTGCTCGGCGCGTTCCCGAAGCAGCGCCAACACCGGTAGGTAGGAATGCGCCCACGCTTGGCGGAGCCATTCCTCACCTACTGGCCAACTACCGTGCCCGATGAGCCATGGCGAGTGGGAATGCAGGACGATCGCCAGGCGTCCGACCGTCACCAGAGTGCAACCAAGTCGTGCACCCGGCCGTCATCATCGGCTTGCAGGGGCGCGATGACGAAATCATCACGTTCCAAGTCGTGGGCGAAGGACTCGGCTTGGCGATCACCGGCCAACAAGGCGTCGGGAAGTCCACCGTTCGATTCCTCCCATTCGACTATGCGCACCCCGTGGCGCAGTCCGTACAGCTCGACGGTGCGTTGTGGAGTCGCTTCGAGGAGCAATTCACGCAGCTCCTGCGCGTCGTATTCGCGTACGTGGAAGGGATTAGCCGGAGATTCCCCGCGCGCGATGTCGGGGGAGTGCACCGGCCGATTGGGTGTGCTGATGACTATCGATCCGCTGGTGCATCGATCGAGTTCACTCAGGTAGGCCAGCGGATCCCAGATGTGCTCGATCACTTGGAGTGAGACGGCTGCGCGGAACGAACAATCGGCGAAGGGTAAGGAGACGAGGTTCGCCTGGACATGGTCCACGTTCGGATATCGGCTGCGGGAGTGGCTGATGGTGGCTTCATCGAATTCGACCGCTATGACGCGGGAAGCGCCGACGGGTATTCCACTGCCGCAAGCGATCTGCGCGGCGCCGTAGCCTTCACCCGATCCAGCGTCGAGCACCGAGCCCGCCCCGCGGGGGTCCGCAGCTACCTCTTCCGCGCCCACCTGTTCGGCGGCCCAGAGGTAGCACGCCAGGTGGCGCATGAACCAGTAGGTCTCCTGGGGGACGTCCGGCCAGGTGCGTTCCCCGGTGAGGACCGGCTCGATCACCGAATCCCGACCCGGGATTGGCCCAGCTCCGGGACACGACGTCCACAGGCTGCAGGGGCGCTCGACACGAAGCGAGATTAGCCTTGGCACCTACGAGCGACGACGCCGATGCGAGCTAAGTTACTGGTGAGTAACATAGGGGTCGGTGCAAGGAGGAACATGAAGATCGCAGTGTGCGTGAAGCAGGTGCCCGATACCTGGGCCGAGAAGACGCTGCGCGCTGAGGATTCCACCCTCGATCGCGAATCGCCCGACGGCGTCCTCAACGAACTCGACGAGTACGCGGTGGAAGAGGCGCTGCAGATGGCCGAAGCGCATGGCGGGGAGGTGACCGTCGTGTCCATGGGTCCGGCTCGTGCGGCCGAGACAGTCCGTAAGGCCCTGTCCATGGGGGCCGATGCGGGGATTCACGTGCAAGACGATGCACTGCATGGATCCGATGCGATCGCGACGTCGGCGGTCCTCGCCGCGGCACTGGCTGACAAGGGCTTCGACATCATCGTTTTCGGATCGGAATCGACTGACGCTCGCATGAGCGTCGTTCCCGCGATGGTTGCCGAACGACTAGGCATCGCGCAATTGACGTTCGCGCAGCGCGTGAGCGTCTCGGGATCCGATGTCACCATCGAGCGGGTCACCGACTACGGCTTCGACACGATCACCGCGTCCATGCCGGTAGTCGTCAGCGTCGTCGAGAAGATCAACGAACCGCGCTACCCGTCCTTCAAGGGCATCATGGCTGCGAAGAAGAAGCCGGTCGAGACTCTCGGTATCGCCGACCTCGGCATCGACGCCGCGAGCGTCGGACAAGGCGCGGCGTGGAGCGCCGTAGCGGACTTCGCCGCGCGTCCAGCCAAGGCTGCCGGCACCATCGTCGCCGACGAAGGCGACGGCGGAGCTCGCATCGCCGCCTACCTCACCGAACAGAAGTTCATCTAGGAAGGATCGACTGATGGCACCGGTTCTCGTTCTGGTCGAGCATGACAATGCGAATGGGTCGGTCAAGAAGGTGACCTTGGAGTTGCTGACCTTGGCGCGCCGACTCGGAGAGCCCGCAGCAGTGTGGTTCGGGGCAGGAAGCGCCGACGCGCTCGGAGTCCTCGGTGAATACGGAGCCAGCGTCGTCTACGTGGCAGAGGGCGCGGACGTCACCGATCATCCGGTCGTTCCGATGGTGGACGTCATGGCCGAGCTCATGTCACAGCTCTCGCCGTCCGCCGTCCTCGTTCCGTCGTCCGCCGATGGCAAGGAAGTGGCAGGTCGACTTGCCGTGCGCACCGGCAGCGGTGTGATCACCGACGCGGTCGATATCGACGCATCGGGCATCGCCACCCAGAGCGTCTTCGGCGGAAGCACCGTTGTCCACTCCAAGGTCACCGAGGGAACGCCCATCTACACCGTCCGCTCAAACTCGATCGCGCCGGAACCCGCACCCACGACGTGCTCCGCCGAGGCCGTGGCAACGACCATCAGTGACGTCGCCAGGAAGGTGCGCATCGTCGAGCGCACGGTGGCGAGCAAGGGCGGTCGTCCCGAACTCACCGAGGCGTCGGTAGTCGTCTCCGGTGGTCGCGGAGTCGGAGGACCTGAGGGCTTCTCTGTGATCGAGAAGTTGGCCGATTCGCTCGGCGCCGCGGTCGGAGCATCACGCGCGGCAACGGACGCGGGTTGGTACCCGCATCAGTACCAGGTGGGCCAAACCGGCAAGACCGTTTCCCCTCAGCTGTACATCGCCAAC
>JBMTHB010000145.1:0-4152 GCA_049435845.1 Candidatus Nanopelagicales bacterium
GCACACCCGTCCACAGCAGTAGCGCGCCGAAGAGCACGAAGGTGAAGGCGAACGCCGCGATCGCCGCGGCTCCGATAGCGATGAAGATGGCGCGCATGAAAAGCGCCAAGACGACCCCCACCAGCAGCACTCGCTGGTGCAGATTGGAGGGCGTGCGGAACTGGGTCAAGATGATGATGAAGACGAAGAGGTTGTCGACGCTCAACGACTTCTCCACCAGATAGGCGGTGAAGTACTGCGTTCCGAAAGCCGACCCTGCGTAGCTCCAGACCCAGATCCCGAAGGCGATCGCTACCCCGATGTAGAAGACGCTCCACAGGAGTGCCTCTTTGAACATCACATCGTGCGGTTTACGACTCACCGTAATGAAGTCGAGCACGATCAACAGGGCGATACCGCCGATCGTGATGGCCCACAGACTCAAGGGCACGCTCACCCGGTCGCCTCCCGCATCGATCGCAGCTCGGACTTCAACTCGGAGAGTTCATCGCGGATCCGGGCTGCCAGCTCGAACTGTAAGTCCGCGGCGGCCTGATGCATCTGGTTGGTGAGTTGTTCGATCAACGTCACCAGATCTCCTTCGGCCATCGAGGCGGTGCGACGCACCGGGGTGACCGTGATCGTAGAGGGCGACCCGATGAGAGCCTGCGTATCTGCCTCCTCCCGCACGAGAAGGTCGGTGATGTCGGCGATCCTCTTGCGCAGCGGCTGGGGATCGATCCCGTGCTCGACGTTGTACGCGACCTGCTTCGCCCGTCGCCGATTGGTCTCGTCGATAGCCTGCCGCATCGAGGGAGTGATGGAGTCGGCGTACATATGCACCTGGCCCGAAACGTTGCGCGCGGCTCGTCCGATCGTCTGGATCAGCGAGGTCTCAGAGCGCAGGAAACCCTCCTTATCGGCGTCCAGGATCGCAACGAGAGATACCTCCGGCAGATCCAGCCCTTCGCGCAGCAGGTTGATACCTACCAGTACGTCGAAGACGCCTGCGCGCAATTCGCGCAGTAGTTCCACTCGTCGCAGCGTGTCCACCTCCGAGTGCAGGTACTGCACGCGGATTCCGTTCTCGGCGAGGTAATCGGTCAGGTCCTCGGCCATCCGCTTGGTGAGGGTGGTGACCAGGGAACGTTCCCCCCGCTCGGCACGGGTACGAACCTCAAACATGAGGTCATCGATCTGCCCTTCCGTCGGCTTGACCACGACCTCGGGGTCCACCAAACCCGTTGGTCTGATCACCTGCTCCACGACGTCACCTTCGACCTTGCCGAGTTCATACGGTCCGGGCGTTGCCGACAGATAGACGGCCTGGCCGATCCGATCGGTGAACTCCTCCCATTTCAAGGGACGATTGTCCAAAGCCGATGGGAGCCGGAATCCATGCTCCACGAGGGTGCGCTTTCGGGACATGTCGCCTTCGTACATCGCGCCGATCTGGGGCACTGTCACGTGGGATTCATCGATCACGAGAAGGAAATCCTCCGGGAAGTAGTCCAGGAGGCAGTTCGGCGCCGACCCGGCCGGCCGCCCGTCGATGTGTCGGGAGTAGTTCTCGATACCCGAACACGTACCGACCTGCCGCATCATCTCGATGTCGTAACTGGTCCGCATCCGAAGACGCTGGGCTTCAAGCTGCTTGCTTTGACGCTCGAGTTCATCGAGTCTCTCGTGCAATTCCAGCTCGATCCCCTCGATCGCCCGTTCCATGCGTTCCGGACCTGCCACGTAGTGCGATGCGGGGAAGATGTACATCTCCTGATCCTCTGTGAGGATCTCCCCGGTGATCGGGTGCAAGGTCATCAGGCGCTCGATCTCGTTGCCGAACATCTCGATTCGCACCGGATGCTCTTCGTACATCGGAAAGACCTCGATCGTGTCGCCGCGGACTCGGAACGTTCCACGTTCGAAGGAGATGTCGTTGCGCGCGTATTGGATATCCACGAACTTGCGAAGCAGGGCGTCGCGCTCCATCTCCTCTCCCACTCGAAGCCGCACCATCCGATCCACGTACTCCTGCGGTGTACCGAGTCCGTAGATCGCCGATACCGACGCCACCACCAACACGTCACGGCGAGTCAACAGGGAATTCGTCGCGGAGTGACGCAGTCGCTCGACCTCCTCGTTGATGGACGAATCCTTCTCGATGTAAGTATCGGTCTGCGGCACGTAGGCCTCAGGCTGGTAGTAGTCGTAATACGACACGAAGTACTCCACCGCGTTGTTCGGCAGCAATTCCCGGAACTCCGTGGCCAGCTGGGCAGCAAGCGTCTTGTTCGGTGCCATGACCAGCGTGGGCCGTTGCAGTCTCTCGACCAGCCAGGCGGTGGTCGCCGACTTACCCGTACCGGTCGCACCGAGCAAAACCGAATGCGCCTCCCCCGCTTCGATGCGCCGGGCCAGCTGTTCGATGGCCTGAGGCTGGTCACCCGACGGACGGAATTCCGACACGACCTCGAACGGCGCGACCGTGCGCTGCAGGTCGGTTACCGGGCGGGTCATCGACCTGTCCACTCAATCCACAGCGCCTCGACCTGCGCCTCGGTCTGCTGAAGTGAGCCGTCGTTGTCGATGACATGATCCGCCGCGTCGAGGCGACGCTCTCGTGAAGCTTGTCGAGACATCCGCGCCCGCACATCGGCTTGGGAGGAACCGCGCCCCATCGCGCGCTGGAGCTGTGTTTGCTCCGACACATCCACAACCACCACCACGTCCACCAAGGACACTTGGCCGGTTTCCACCAGAAGCGGTGTTTCGTACACAACGACGTCGGCTTGATCTGAAGCGCGCTCGAGTTCGACCTCGGCCAGTTCCCGAATCGCCGGATGGGTGATCTCGTTCAGATGCCGGGTGCCCCTGTCGGTTGCGAAGGCCCGCTCGGCTAACAGCGCACGGTCCAAGGAACCGTCCTCGCGGACGATGTCCACCCCGAACTCCTCGGCCAGACGCGCCAGCACGGGCGAACCCGGCTCGACGATCCTGCGCGCGATTTCGTCGGCGTCGACGATCACGGCGCCTTTGGCAGCGAGGAGCATCGCCACGGTGGACTTACCCGAGCCGATCCCTCCGGTCAGCCCGATGCGCAACGGACTACTCGCTGGTGAGTTTGTCGCGCAATGCCTGCAGCGCTTCGTCGGACGCCAGCGAACCCTCGGAATCGCCACCCTCCGATGAGTAGCTCGTCGCGTCGCCGGATTCGACTGCAGCCGCCTGGTCGGCCTCCTGGGCCTCAACCATCTGCTTGCGGTGCGCTTCCCAGCGGGCGTGGGCATCGGCGTATTCCTGCTCCCACGCGGCTCGCTGGCTCTCGAAGCCCGGCTTCCACTCTCCAGTCTCGGGGTCGAAGCCATCCGGGCCGATGTAGTTGCCCGCTTGGTCGAACGCGGGAGCCATGCCGTACAGGTACGGATCGAACTCCTCGGACCCTTGGGTATCGCCGGAGTCGTTCGCCTGCTTGAGCGACAACGAGATGCGGCGTCGCTCGAGGTCGATGTCGATGACCTTCACGAACAACTCATCGCCCACCTGGACGATCTGCTCGGGCAGTTCGATGTGGCGCTCGGCCAACTCCGAGATATGCACTAGGCCTTCGATGCCTTCGTCAACGCGCACGAACGCTCCGAACGGCACGAGCTTGGTCACCTTGCCGGACACCACCTGGTTCAGCTGGTGCGTCCGGGCGAAGTGCTGCCACGGATCCTCTTGGGTCGCCTTCAGTGACAGCGAGACACGCTCGCGATCCATATCGACGTCCAGAACCTCGACCGTGACCTCCTGGCCAACCTCGACTACCTCAGAGGGATGATCGATGTGCTTCCAGGACAACTCCGAGACGTGCACCAGGCCGTCGACACCTCCAAGATCCACGAAGGCACCGAAGTTGACGATGCTGGACACCACACCGGAGCGGATCTGACCCTTCTGCAACTGGGTGAGGAACGTCTGGCGAACCTCCGACTGGGTCTGCTCGAGCCACGCGCGCCGGGAGAGCACCACGTTGTTGCGGTTCTTGTCCAGCTCGATGATCTTGGCCTCAAGGGTCTTGCCGACGTAGGGCTGGAGATCGCGAACGCGTCGCATCTCAACAAGGGATGCCGGAAGGAAGCCGCGCAAGCCGATATCGAGGATCAGACCGCCCTAGACGACCTCGATGACCTG
>JBMTHB010000146.1:0-4145 GCA_049435845.1 Candidatus Nanopelagicales bacterium
TACGACCGGCAACACACCCAATCCGGCGAGCGCAGCCATGTTGACGGTGCCGGTCACTCCGTAGACCAGACCCAAGCCGGCCAGGAACAAAGTCGACGCTGTCAGGTTGACGATCAGATACAGGCGTGCGGAGCGTAGCGCGGTGAGCGTGCCCTGGCGTGACATCAGGATGTAGGACGGAAGCAGCGCCACCTCGACCATCACGAACAGGTTGAACAGGTCGGCGGTGACGTACGCGCCGTAGACACCGGCGGTCATGATCGACACCGCCGGCACGAACCACCGGTCCATGCCCAACCCCGCTGCGTAAGCGAAGACCAACGAGGTGAAGACCAGTACGGCGGTGGCCGCGAGCATCAATGCGCTGAACAGATCTCCGACGAAAGCGATCGAGACACCACCGGGCCAACCGGCGATCTGCGACACCACCACCTGGCCGTCCAGCGTGGCCAGGATCAGCAGGACGGCGACGATGAAGACCAGCACCGGCACCAGCAACCCGATCAACCGGCTGATCCACCTCGCACCGAGCACGAAGGTCGCCACCGCAGCGATGAGCGGACCGATGAACACGATCGGCAGCGCCCAGGTGGACAGGAAGGAGGCGTCAGTCATCGCGACTCTCCGTCTCATCCATCTGCTCGGACTTCGCCGACTGCTTCGCGGTGCGTGCCACCAGGCTTAGTAGGTACACCGTGACCCCGAACGTGATGACGATTGCGGTCAGCACGAACGCCTGCGGTAGCGGATCGGCCATGGTGTCGAGGACCGCACCACCATCCACGAGCGGGGCTTCGCGCCGGAAGGTGCCACCGGCGGCGATGATCACCAGGTTGGCTGCGTGCCCGAGCAGGATGAAGCCCAAGATCAAGCGCACCGCTCCCCCGCGCACCACCAGGAATGTGCCCACACCGGTCAGCAGCGCAACTGCGATCGCCAACGTCATGACGTCACCCCCGTTGCCTTTAGGTGGGAGGCGTCGTCATCGTCTTCGATCTCTTCGTCGTCGGTGTTCATGCCGTCGAGGCGCTCGAGGGCCACGCGCACGAGACCGACCACGATCAACAGCACACCGAGATCGAAGATCAACGACGACGTCAACGAACCAACGACAGGAACGTCGATCTTGACCGGCGCGAGGGCCGCCCCTCCGGTGAGAGGACCGATGAAGGCCGAAGCGAGGGCGGTGCCCAGACCGACCGCCAACATCACACCTGAACTGGGCAGTTTCAGTTTGACGCCGGAGATGGTCGCGACGGCCACGGCGGCGCCCGCGACAAGTCCGGCGATGAAGCCACCGCCCGGTTCGTCGTGTCCGCGCCAGAACAACACCGCAGCCGCGATGAGCAGCAGCGGGATGACGATGCGCGAGCCGACGCGCAGGACCGCCTGCTCACCGCGACCGAGAACTTCACTCATCGCATCCTGGCGAGCGCGGATCGTGACCGCGGTTGCGGCGAGCAGTCCGAGCGCGGCCGCGAACAGCACGGTGATCTCGCCCAGCGTGTCCAGCCCGCGGAAGTCGACCAGGATGGTGTTGACCACGTTGGTGCCGCCGGTGAGTTCCTCGGCTTCGGTGAGGAAATACACCGATAGATCGGACGGTCCGCGTCGGCCGGTGAACGCCCACACCGCCAGGCCACTTATCGCACCAACCACAACTGCGGCTACCGCGGCTTTGACAGGAGATCCGACATCGCGGTGACGCGGCAGTCGGGCGAGCACAGGCGCCGCGACGACGACAGTCAAGAACTCCACGAGCAGCAAGGTGAGCGCGACATCCGGTGCACCGAGCAAGATCAACCACACGGCGATGATCAACCCGACGAACCCCGCGAGTACCAGCGCGGTGATGGTCGTCCGGGAACGGGCCAGGAAGGCGACCGTGGGGATCAGCAGCGCGAGGATCGCGATGTCGACCGGTTGCATCGCGCCGGGGATGACCGGAGCCAACCCCTTGAGCGCGCCGGGGATGATCGCCAGGCCGATGGCGGTGAGTGCGACGATGAATACGCCCACGCCGAACAGGTGGACGCCCACCGATGTGCTGTGCGCGCTTCGGCCCACGCGGCCACCGAAGTGCACCAGCGCGGTCCAGATCCGGTCGAAGATGATCGGGCCACTGGGTACCGGTGGTTCTTCGCCCAGGAAGCGCACCACCCAGCGCCTGCGGAAGTGCAGGATCAAGCCCAGTGTGATCGCGATCGCGGAGAGCCCCAGGGCGATGCTCACTCCGTGCCACAGACTCAGGTCGGTGCCCACCATGGTGAAGCCGACGTCCACGGTGGTGCGATCGATGATTCCGTTCAGTAAGCCCGGCCAGATACCCAGCACGAGTCCGGCCACGGCCGGGACGACCGCCGGGGCCAGGAACAACCAGGACGGCTCGTACAGATTTCGCTGGGTGAGTGGTCCGAAGAACGCGCCGAAGAAGATGCGTGCGCTGTAGGCGAAGGTGAGTGCTGCGCCGAGCACCGCGATCGACGCCGCTGCGATGCCGGCCCACTGCTGGTCGTACGCCCACGCCGATTGCGGCACGTCCAGGAACGAGTAGAACGCCTCCTCCTTGGCGACGAAACCGACAAGTGGCGGAACGCCCGCCATGGACATCGCGGCCAACCCAGTGAGCGCGGCCGTGATCGGCATCGCCCGCCACAACCCGGACAACTCACTGAGGTCGCGGCTGCCGGCTTCGCGATCGACGATGCCGACGAGCATGAACAGAGTCGCCTTGAACAGCGCATGCGCGGCGACCAGCAGCGCTGCTGCGCCCAAAGCAGCCGACGTTCCCACGCCCACCAAGGCCACCATCGTGCCGAGTTGACTGATGGTGGAGTACGCCAGCAATGCCTTCAAGTCGCGCTGACGCAGCGCTTCGAACGCCCCGAAGACAGCGGTCGCCAAGCCGAAGATGAGCAATGTGATGTTCCATGCAGGAAAGTCCAGGAACAGTGGCGACATCAGCAGCGACAGGTAGATGCCGGCCTTCACGAGAGTGGCTGCGTGCAGGTATGCACTGACCGGGGTCACGGCCACCATTGCGCCGGGCAGCCAGAAGTGGAACGGCACCTGAGCCGACTTGGTGAACGCCGCGACGATGATCAAGAACGCGACGACCCCGAGCTCGGTAGTGGTCAATCGCTCGGGTGCGAGCAGGAACACCTCTGCGATGTTCGTGGTCTGCGTCCGCAAGGCCAAGATGACCACCGCACCGAACAGCGCCAATCCCCCGAGTCCGGTGATCACCAGCGCCCGGATAGCAGGTCGCGTGCCACCTTTGCCGCTGCCGGCGACCAGCAGGAAACTGCTGAGGCTGGTGATCTCCCAGAAGACCAGCAGCAAGATCAGATCACCCGACAGGACCACGCCGAGCATGGCGGCACCGAACAAGGTGAACACCGTGTACAGGCGTCCGACTTCGTAGGTGGGATCCAGGTACTGCGGGGCGTAACTGAGCACCAGTGCACCCACACCCAGAACCAGCATGGCGAAAAGCAGCGACAACCCGTTGAGCCGCAGTGTGAATTGCACATCGAAGGCCGCGACCCACTGCCAGGACTGGACGATCGTCTCCCCGCGCATCACCTCGGGTGCGTCGACCAAGAGCAGGCCGGCGGCGATCAGGAAAACGAGTGCCAGCGGATAGCCGGTGTACCGACCGAGATAGCGAACCAGCAAGGGCACCGCCGCAGCGGTGACGCCCACCAGAGCCAGGGAAGCCACGAGCATGTGCGTGAGCCACCCCTTCCCCTGCTAGTAGAGCGCCACACAACTCCTTAGTCGGCGTTGTCTTCCACATTAGCCTGCATGAGGGCCCATCGCCCCTGCGCACACTCCACCTCGATCGCTTCGGTGGATACGCTCACGCCCATGCCCGGCCCCCTCGAACAGCAGTCCGTCATTCGCGTCCGCGAGACCCTCGCCCGCCTCGGAGCAACCGGCGAGATCAAGCACCTCGACGACTCCGCTCGGACCGCCAAGGAAGCCGCTGATGCCCTGGGCATAGAAGTTGGTCAGATTGCGAGTTCGCTGATCTTCCTTGCCGAAGGCGAACCCGTTCTGGTCGTCGCCTCCGGTGGGCATCGCGTCGATACAGACAAGCTCTCGGGGGTGATCGTCGCGCCGCCGAGCACCCCCGAGAGCTT
>JBMTHB010000147.1:0-4133 GCA_049435845.1 Candidatus Nanopelagicales bacterium
GAGATCCGCGCCGAAGCCGGCTTCCGTGACGACGTAGTCGGCCAGCCGAAGGGCACCTGTAGTGGCGATCACGCTGTTGCAGCCGTGGGCGATGTTGGCGAAGGGCCCCCCGTGTACGAATGCTGGTGTCCCATCGAGGGTCTGTACCAAGTTGGGGGACAGTGCGTCCTTAAGCAGCACAGCCATGGCGCCCTGAGCATTCAGGTCGCGCGCGCAGATGGGTTCCTTGTCGCGCGTGTACCCCACGACGATTCGACCGATGCGTTCCTTGAGGTCCTCGAGGTCGGTCGCCAGGCAGAAGATCGCCATGATCTCCGACGCCACGACGATGTCGAAGCCATCCTCACGCGGATAGCCGTTGCCAGGACCACCTAGTGCGATGGTGATATCCCGAAGTGCCCGATCGTTCATGTCCACGACGCGCTTCCAGGTCACGCGCCGAACGTCTATTCCCAAGGCATTGCCGTGATGGATGTGGTTGTCGATCAGAGCTGCGAGCAGGTTGTTGGCAAGCGCGATGGCGTTGAAGTCGCCGGTGAAGTGCAGGTTGATGTCCTCCATCGGGACGACCTGCGCGTGGCCGCCACCGGCTGCTCCCCCCTTCATGCCGAAGACCGGCCCTAGTGAGGGTTCGCGCAGGCAGATCATCGCGTCCTTGCCGATGTAGCGCAGTCCGTCACCGAGTCCGACGGTGGTGGTCGTCTTGCCCTCACCCGGAGGGGTTGGGCTGATCGCGGTCACCAGGATCATCCGAGCGTGCGGCCGGATCGGCTGCTCGACGAGCCACTCCAGGCGCACCTTCGCCTTGGTTCGGCCGTATGGCTCAAGTGCCTGTTCCGGAATACCGATCAGGTCGGCGATCTCCGGTATCGGCCTGAGCGTTGCCGCCTGCGCGATCTCGATATCGGTGGACATGGAGTCTCCCGGGTTAAGCGCCCTTGGCGGCGCGGGCCTTCTCGATCAGGACGGGAAGCAGCGTGTGCAGGTTGTCGACGACGGCATAGTCGGCATGCGTCATGATCGGCGCCTGCGCGTCGGTGTTGACCGCTATCAGAGTTTTCGCCGACTTACAGCCCGCGATGTGCTGGGTGGCGCCACTGATACCGAAGGCCAGGTACAACTCAGGGGCGACCTTGGTGCCGGTCTGTCCCACCTGCTCGGCATGCGGTCGCCAGCCCGCTGCTGTCACGACGCGCGAGCATCCGACCGCACCTCCGAGGATGTCGGCCAGCTCTTCGAGCATCGCGAAGGCCTCAGGGCCGTCCATGCCGCGACCTCCGGACACCACCACTTTCGCCTCGGCGAGGCCCACGCCTGTCGCCGCTGCGCCAGTGCGGTCGACGATTCCGACGACGAGATCGGCGTCGGTGACCGGGACGTCGAAAGTGGCGACGGAGGCTGCACCCGGTGCCTCGCTAACGACCACGGCGTGCGCTTGGACGGTCGCGAGCAGAGGATCGCCGGAGACCTTGCTGCGCTCGAGGAGGTTGCCTCCCCACCGAGCGCGGGTGACCTCGGCTGTGTCCGCACCGGTCAGGCTGATTTCGCTGCACTCGGATACCAGGGGCAGATCTCGCACCGCCGCGACGTGTGCGAGCACTTCGTTGCCACGTGGCGTACTAGCCGCCACGACAGCGCGGGGGTTAGAACGATCCATGACGTCGATCACCGCACGTGCATTCGCCATCGGGGTGTAGTCGGCCAGCCGATCGTCGACACCGTGGTGAATGGTGCTCACTCCGTACTTCGCTAACTCGTCCGCGCACTTCTCCGCATTTGCTCCCACGACGACCGCCTGAACGTCGTCGTCCAAGGATGCGGCCAGCGTTGCCACCTGTGCCGCGAGGGGATCGATCTCACCGCGATCGTGATCGACGTAGATGAGGATCATGACAACACTCCGATCTGCTTCATGACGTCCACGAGGGCATCCGCGGCTTCCTCTCCGGCGCCTAGGTTCTGCGCTCCCTTGGATTCCCGGATGGGGGCCGTTAGGCTCATCAGTTCGATGCGCGGTGCATCCAGATTCGCCACGATCTCCTCGATCGGCTTCTTGCGCGCTTTGATCCGCCCCGGCACGGATGGATAACGCGGAATGTTGAGACCGTCCTTCACTGTGATGACCGCAGGAAGGGGCACCGAATAGACCTCGCGCATCGTGCCGACGGCGCGCTCGCAGGTTGCAACACCATCATCGATCGTCAATCCCTTGACCGCGGTGACGACGGGCCGACCGAGCCGATGCGCAAGACGCACTCCCGTCTGCGCATTGGCATTGTCGGCGCTTTCCGAGCCCAACAGGATGAGGTCGAAGGTGGTCCCATCCGCTTCAATCGCATCCGCAAGTGCTTTCGCGGCGGCCTGTGGATCGACGTCCGTGGTTTCGGACTTGATCCAGATCGCGCGATCGGCGCCTATTGCGAATTGCTCGCGGATCTGTTCCTCGACACCCTCCGGTCCTAGGGATACCAAGGTGACCGTGCCACCGAACTGCTCCTTCAATTGCACGGCTGCTTCGACGGCACACTCCTCATGGGGACTGAGCGTGAAACCGAGCTTGTCGGTATCGATGGCCATCCCGTCGGCAGTCAGCATGATCGCGCTGCCCAGCAATGGATAGCGCTTGATGCATACACAGATCTCCATCAGCCCAGGATCCGTTCGTTCTGGGGGTCGAACAGCGGAGTAGCACCAACCCGTTCCACCACAACCGGATAGCGCTCACCGAGGTACTCGACAAGCAGGTCGGTTCCCTCGACCGCGTGTTCCGGTGGCAGGTAGGCCATCAGCAGATGCTTACCCAGCGACGGAGCGGAACCTGCGCTGGTCACGAAAGACCTGCGTCCGTGCTTGTCGGTGATCGGTGCACCGTCGAGGGTCAGGATCGGTTCCATACCGAGCATGTAGCGCTTCTCTCCACTAGCGCTGGTGTGGTCCTTCACCGCCAGCGTGCACATCAGGGCGATCGGATCTTCCTCACGCTGGCGAAGGTGCGCCTCCTTGCCGATGAAGTCGGCGTCCTTCACCTTCTTCATCGCCATTCCCGCTTCGATCACGTTGTACTCGGCATCGAGCTCGGCACCGTAGGCGCGGTAGCCCTTCTCCAACCGACCGGTGGTGCCGTAGACCCCGATTCCCACCGGGATGAGGCCATGCGCTTGGCCGGCCTGCCACACCATGTCCCACAACTTGGCACCCTGTTCCATCGGCAGGTACAACTCCCAGCCGAGATCGCCTACGTAGGAGATCCGCGAGGCCAACACGCGCAGTGAACCCATCTCGATGACCCGACACGTGCCGAAGGGATGGCCCTCGTTGGACATATCGGCCTCGGTGAGCGACTGGATGATCGCCCGCGCATTGGGTCCCCAAACGCCGAGAGTGGTCATCGACGATGTCAGATCTTGGATCTGGGCCGTCCCATCTGACGGGAGTTGGTCCGCGAACCACTTCTTGTCGGCCATACCGTGCGCGCCACCAGTGACCACCCGGAAATGGTTCTTGCCAAGACGCATGATCGTGAGATCGGACTTGAAGCCGCCGCGTGGGGTCAACACCGGCGTGTAGATGACCTTGCCGACCGCTACGTCCATCTGTCGCACCGCGGTGCGCTGCACGACGTCGAGGGCGCCCGGTCCGATGATGTCGAAGATCGCGAATGGGGTGAGGTCGATCATGCCTGCCGTCTCGCGCATCTGCAGGTGCTCGGCATTGATGATCGGCGACCACCAGCGAGCATCCCATTCGGCTGTGCGCGGCATCACGGCATCGCCGAATTTCTCCACGAGTCCCGCATTGGACTCGTACCAGAACGGGCGCTCCCAACCCACGGCTTCGTAGAAGACCGCCCCGAGCGCCTTCTCCTGCTCGTAGTACGGCGAGAGCCGCACATTGCGATTGCTGCTCCACTGCTCTGCGGGGTGGATGATCCCGTAGGTCTTGATGAATCCCTCCGACGTGCGAGAAACGATGTGCTCGCGCGTCTTGTGGTGCTCGTAGAAGCGCGCGACATCAGCGCCATGCAGATCGATCTCGGGCTCACCGAGCACCATCCATTCGGCGATCGACTTGCCCACACCGGGACCTTCCTTGATCCAGACAGCGGCAGCCGACCACAGCCCCTTGACCTCGGG
>JBMTHB010000148.1:0-4111 GCA_049435845.1 Candidatus Nanopelagicales bacterium
TGCCTGATTACGTACTCGTCAGGCGAATGCCACAGATGTGATCGGCATGCTCGACGTCGCCGGGAACCCTGTCGACGTCGCCGGGATGCCGTGCCGTATCAACCGAGCGGCCAGCGCCGCCACCATCGCTCCGTTATCCGTGCACAGCTCAGGTCGTGGGATGCGCAACGTCACACCTGCGGACTCGGCTCGCTGCTGGGTCAGGGCTCGTAGGCGAGAATTCGCCGCTACGCCACCGCCGAGCACCAGATGGTCGATGCCCTGACTTCGGCACGCCTCGATGGCCTTGCGTGACAGCACATCTGCGACCGCCTCCTGGAAGCTCGCGGCGACATCCCCCTGACGCTCCGGCATCCGATCCCCCAGACTCGTCACAAGTCTCGCCGTCGCGGTCTTGAGCCCGGAGAAGGAGAAGTCGAATCGATGGTCCGGGTCATGCGCCAGGCCGCGCGGGAGATCGAAGGCAGCCGGATCTCCATGGACTGCGGCTCGATCGATGTGCGGTCCACCAGGGAAGGGCAGCCCGATCAGCCGCGCCACCTTGTCGAAGGCTTCGCCGGCGGCGTCGTCGAGGGTCTGCCCGAGAGGTTCGATCGCATCGCCGTGCAGCGCGATGAGCGAGGAATGACCACCCGAGACCAACAGCGACACCACCGGATCGGGAAGCTCGCCGTGCTCTAACTCATCTACCGCCACATGCGCAGCCAGGTGGTTGATGCCGTACAGGTCCACACCCAACCCACTGGCCAGGCCCTTCGCTGCTGCAACGCCGACCAGGAGCGAACCCACCAATCCCGGCCCAGCTGTGACGGCGACGGCATCAACGTCGGATAAAGCGATCCCAGCGCGCTCGCAGGCAGAATCGATGGTGGGGCCGATGGCGTCCACATGGGCGCGGCTCGCCACTTCGGGCACCACTCCGCCGAATCTGGCCTGTTCATCGATGCTCGATGCGATGACGTTCGCGCGGAGCTCACCGCCGATCACGATCCCCACACCCGTCTCATCACACGAGGTTTCGATACCCAGAACGACCGGACCGCTACTCATGCCATGGACCCCTGATCGATAGGTCGTCGGCGCATGATCAGGGCATCGCTGCCGTCGGAGTAATAGCGACGACGCGTGGCGATGGTCTGGAATCCCATCCGCTCGTAGAGGCGCCGTGCATCATCGTTGTCCGAACGTACTTCCAAGAGCATCGACGACGCGTGCCTGGCGTTCGCGCACTCCAGCACCGCTTGGAGCAGGAGACCACCGGCGCCGGATCCTCGATTCGCTGGATCGACGGCAAGCGTTTGAAGATCGCTGTCCGGAGCGATCGTCGCGACTCCCGCGTAGCCCACGACGGTGCTGTCGCGCTCGGCCACGAGGTAATCGCGGGTGTCACCCGATAGTTCACGCCAGAACTGGTCGACACTCCAGCAATCGCGGGGAAAGCAGATCTGCTCGATGCGATGGACGCGGGGAATGTCCCACCAGCGCATCGCCCGGATCGACGTCGTCACGTGGTCGATCCCGGGTCGGCAGGCACTTTCGCCGACGGGGTGATGTCGGGCGCGCGAAGGTACAGCGGGCGGGCGGACAGCAAAGGCCCTACGGGCACTTCCACCTGCGAACCATCGGCACCGTGGGGAGCCCACTGCGCCGGCATACTGACAGCCGTGTAGCCGTCGTCGAGGCAGCTGGCCACACGCGATGCCATCAGTTGCGTATCGACTCGCCGATCGCCGAACACGGGGGCGTCGAACTCGACATCAAGCTGAGCACCCACCCAAGGTCCGGCCGTTCGCGTTCCGGTGGCGTCGTATCTCGCCCAGTAGTTCTCACCGCGACGCGCATCAGTCGAGACGACGAAGTCGCCGCGTGGAGCTTCCGTAGCGATCACCGCCCAGGCGATCACATCCAGCGAGCACACGCCGACCAGCGGACATTGCCAAGCCCTGCCCAGACCGGTGGCGAAGGCGATGCCCACGCGGAGACCGGAATACGGACCGGGACCCACTCCGACGGCGATCGCATCGGGGCGCTCGTCTCCCAGGACCTCGATCATGCGGTTCATCAACTCATCGATGACCTCGGCATGCCTACGCCCCCCGTCTGCGCTGACGCTGCAACCCTCACCGTGAGTCCTTTCGACACCCAGACTCGTGACCGGTCCGGAGGTGTCGATGGCCAGCACCGTGGTCATAGGGCCTCCCGCACAGCGGCGAGTACCCGATCGGAACGAGGTCCCGTCGCCTTCAGTGAGATCTCTCGCGAGTCATCACTGCCGTGAAGTTGGACCGTGACGCGATCAGATGGCAATCCATCTGCCACCTGCTCCCCCCATTCCACAACGCTGGCATTGCCGTCAAGATCCATGTCGAGGTCGTCCCATTCCTGAATGGAGGCGATGCGGTAGGCGTCCACATGCAGCAACGGGATCCCGAGTCCACCGGGCGGCATCTCGCGCGCCACGACGAACGTCGGACTCGTCACGTGATCGACGATGCCCAGTCCACGGGCGATTCCCTGGGTGAGGGTCGTCTTGCCGGCACCCAATTCCCCCGAGAGAACGACGACGTCCCCGCGAGTGAGCGCAGCCCCGATGATGCTACCGATCTCGCGGGTGCGCAGCGGAGAGTCTGACGCGATGGTGAGCTGGTCACTCACACTGCACCCGCACGGTATTTACGCGGCACCACGGTTGGTATCCACATTGCGGCGCACCCGGGCGATGAGGCCTTCCAAGAGTTCATTGACCTCTCGGGGGCGTTCCAGCATCACCATGTGACCGCTGTCGGCGAGTACCGCGAATTCCGCACCCGGCACAGCCTCCACGATCTCCTCGCTGAGTTCAGGTGGCGTCAGGCGATCGGTGCCCCCGACTATCACCAGTAGTTCGGTGTTCTGGAACAGCGGCAACATGGCGTGCTTGTCATGGTCATGCAATGCCGGAAGGAAATCGGCCACGACCTCCAGGGACGTGCCGGCCAGCATCCGCGCAACGAAACGTCCCGCCTGGTCGGAAGTCGGAGATCCGAATGCGTACAAGCGAGTCAGCAAGAGTCCCAGATCACTATCGGACCACCCGGCGACGAGGTGCTCGCGCTCGGCCAGGAACGAAGCTATCGGGGGTGCCCAGGATTGCACCAGCCGACCGAGTGGCCCGGGCATCCCGAGCGTGTTGGCTCGCACTCCACCTGCGGTTGTGGCTACCAGTGCAACCCCCTGCACTCGCGTGCCGATCTGCTCCGGATTCTGTTCCGCGTAGGCCATGACGGACATACCGCCCATCGAATGCCCCACCAGGACGATCGGACCTTCCGGAGCCACCGCTTCGATGACCGCGGCGAGATCGTGGCCGAGTTGATCCACGTGATGGCTGTCGAACGGTGCCTTACTGGATCGACCGTGGCTTCGCTGGTCGTAGAACACCAACCTGGCGATGTCACGGAGATCTCGCCTTTGGTAGTGCCAGGAATCCTGATTCAGCGCGTATCCGTGACAGAACACCACGGTCACGTCCGCGAAGCGTGGATCGGAGGGCTCGTCGACTTCCACGTGCACGGAGGTGCCGTCTTCGGTGATGAGTTCTCGCACCTCACCCCGTAGACCACCCAGGCCTTCGGACTCTTCGTCCAGTCGCGCCGATCGCTTGATGAGTGCCCGCTCGGCGAGGACACCTACCGTGGCTCCGGCCGCCACGACACCGGCAGCCGCCATCCCACGGCCGGCCATGCGCATTGCGGAAGTGAGATCCATCGCGCCCATTGTGGCCGATGACCCGCGTGAACCTGCGATCAGACCGACGTGCCCACATATCTGCGCGGAACCCGCGGGCCGATTCGGGTGACGATCTCGTAACCGATGGTGCTGGCCCACTGCGCCCAATCCTGGGCGGTCGGTTCATCGTCGTCGCCGGTCCCGAATACGAGGACCTCGTCCCCTGGGCGATCGTGAGCGTCCGGGCCGAGATCTACCACGAACTGATCCATCGCAATCACCCCGAGCACTGGGCAACGACGACCGTTGATCGCCACACGAGCGACATTGGATGCCGCACGCGGGATTCCGTCGGCGTAGCCGACCGGCACCAAACCGACGACCGTGGGTTCTGCTGCCGTCC
>JBMTHB010000149.1:0-4110 GCA_049435845.1 Candidatus Nanopelagicales bacterium
CGGACTTACGGCGCCTGCTTCCAAATCCCAAACGCGAATGCCAAGACTTCGGCCGTCGATCGGTCCGGCCGCCGCGACGAATCGCGCCTTGGGTTCGGCCGCCACTCGCACAAAGTTCGCGACCGACTCGTCCCGCAGCGTCGCTTGAAGTTTCACGTCGCCGCCCGAGCAATCCCACGTTTGAACGAGGGCGCCGGCGGTGACGAGAATGGGTTTACCGGGGACGAAGACAATGTCCTGAACGCCGCTCGTTACTGCCTTCGACGTCAACGGTTGATCCGGGTCGCGCGGCCAGGTCCAAGCTCGAACTTCATCCGACGGATCACGCGTGGCGAGCGTACGAGTCGCCGGGTCGATGCAAGCAGCGACGACTCCCTCGTCATCGTCGGCAGGTTGTGTTTGTCGAATATGCACCGGTTGGGCCTCGACCGTCCACTCGTCGAGCAGTATCTCTCGTGGGCCGGCAACGCGTTGCAGGGTGACTTCGGCGAGGCGCTGGTCAGCAATCGGGGTCAGGCGGTCTCGGACCTGCTCATCGATCGTCTCCCGGCCACACTGGCCTTGGGGATCGGAGGGTTGTTGGTCAGCCTCGTCGTGGGCATCCCTGCCGGGGTGATGGCGGCACTGCGCCCCGCCGGTCGCCTCGACCGGGTCGTGCTCGCGCTCGGTTCGTTGTGGTTGGCGATCCCAAACTTCGTGTTCGCGATCTTCGCTGTGCGTTGGTTGGGCGCGGAGCTGGGTTGGTTTCCGGTCATCGGCCTGCCTGCGGTGACCGACGACCCGGTCGGGTGGCTGCGCGCGCTGGTGTTGCCGTCCGTCTCGCTGTCGGTCGGTGCCGGTGCGATCGTCGCTCGCCAGAGCCGCGGCGCTGTGATCGACGTGCTGCAGCGGGACTACATACGTACCGCGCTCGCCAACGGCGTTCCATTCGGGCGGGTGGTCCGGCGCCATGCACTGAGGAATGCGTCAGCTCCGGTACTGACGGTGATCGGATTTCAGGCGGTGACCATCCTTGGCGGGACCGTCGTCGTCGAGCAGGTCTTCGCCATCCAAGGGCTCGGCCAGTTGGGGTTGTCCGCAGTGCTCGAGCAGGACTTCCCGGTGGTGCAGGCCTTTGTCATGCTGACCGCGGTGCTCGTCGTGGCCGTGAACATGGTCGTTGACGCAGGGTATGCCTGGGCCGATCCCCGGGTGGCGGTGCGTTGATGGCGCGACAGCGACGCCTGCTGCGTCAGCCGGGGTTCCTCGCGCCGATTCTTGTGATCGCTGCATTGGTCGTGCTCGGTCTATTCGGCGAGGTGATCGCTCCGCACGATCCCGGGAGGCTGTTCCCGGTTCGCGGGGCTGGGCCCAGCGCTGACCATTGGTTCGGCACCGACGGGCTCGGCCGCGACGTCTTGAGTCGGATCATCGTGGGGGCTGGGGTGACGGTGGAAGCGATCGTGAGGGCGTTGGTGCTTGCGATCGCGCTTGGCGTTCCGGTGGGTCTTGTGGCCGGATACCGCGGCGGCTGGTTCGATCGCATCTCGACATTGTTGGTCGAGATCCTATTATCGATCCCGGGGCTGGTCCTGGCCTTGTCGATCATAGCGGTGCTCGGCGTCGGGCTGGACTCGGCCATGATTGCAGTGGGGATCGGCATGGCGACCCGCTACGCCCGTCTGACACGCGGCCTCGTGCTGGCTGCCCGCGAGGAGCAGTACGTCGATGCCGCTCGGATCGCTGGGGCGTCCACGGCATCGATCCTCGGGCGCCAAATCCTGCCCAACATCGCAGGCCCGCTGATCGTGCAGACCGCCATCTACGCGGGAACGGTGGTGCTGATCGAAGCAGCGTTGAGTTTCATCGGTGTGGGGCTTCCCGTAAACGAGGCGAGCTGGGGCGGGATGTTGAACCAGGCTCGCGGCGACCTCTTTCGGTACCCGTGGCTGCCACTCGCGCCGGCAGCGACGCTCAGCGTCACGGTGCTGGCGTTCAACATGGTCGGCGACGCCGCTCGTGACGCGCTCGGCCGAGCCGAGATCCGCCACCATCTCGATGCGCTTCGCGACCGGACGACGCCGGCGCGTCCCCTGAGCAACGAGCCATCTAACGATCCATCGATAGACGTGGCGCTGGCGGTGACCGACCTCGAGGTGGTGGTGCGAGGCGAGAGCTCAGATGCGGTCACGATCGTCGACGGGGTGAGCTTGGCGGTGCGGCGAGGCGAGACGCTCGGCCTGGTCGGGGAGTCGGGTTGCGGCAAATCCACCACTGCGCTGGCTGTGATGGGGCTCCTTCCCGTCGGCCTAACCATGAGCCGAGGACGGATCGACCTCGGCCGACGAGACGATCACAACGCAGTCGAACTCAGTGCCCTCGACCGATCGTCGCTACAGAATCACCTGGGCCGAGACATCGCGATGATCTTCCAAGACCCGGTGAGCGCGCTCAACCCGTCGCTGACAATCGGCGCCCAGATCGCCGAACCGATGATCGTGCACGGGACGGCAACTGCGAAGCAGGCGCACCGGCGCGTGGTCGACCTGCTTGCCGAGGTCGGGATACCTGACCCAGATCGACGTGTTGGCGACTACCCCCACATGCTCTCGGGCGGCATGGCCCAGCGGGCCATGATCGCCATGGCGCTGGCCTGCGAGCCATCGGTGCTCATCGCTGATGAACCAACGACGGCGCTCGACGTCACGATGCAGGCCGAGATCGCCGACCTTCTGGGTCGGATCCAAGCCGACCACGGCCTGGCATTGTTGCTCATTACCCACGATCTCGGCCTCGCCGCGGAGATGTGCGACCAGATCGCTGTGATGTACGCCGGCCAGATCGTCGAGGCATCATCGGCCGACGCGGTCCTGACCCGGCCCGTTCACCCCTACACCCGGGCCCTGGTCAGATCCATGCCAGGTGTCGCCCACGGCGGCGGGCGTCTCGCTGCGATTTCCGGGGCCGTGCCAGCACCGGGAGCATGGCCGGTGGGGTGCCGGTTCGCGCCCCGCTGTGACCAACGACAGGACTGCTGCGACACGACCGAGGTGGCGCTCGAGGTCACCGATGACCGTGACCTTCGCTGTGTCCGAGCCAATGAACTCGCCGAGTCAGGTGTGGTCCGGTGAGCCTCCTCGAAGCCCGCAACGTCACCGTCACGTACAGGTCCCGCAATGGCCGTCGCGGCCCCGAGATCCGCGCAGTCGATGGGGTCGACCTGTCGATCGACCGAGGTGAGATCGTCGGGCTCGTCGGCGAATCTGGGTCGGGCAAGACAACCCTGGGCAAGGCACTGCTCGGCCTCGTCGCACCCTCGTCGGGTGAGGTCCGATGGCGCGACCGCACGGTTGGGCACGACCGCCTCCGCCGAGACCTCGAGTACCGGCGCTCGGTGCAGGCCGTGTTCCAGAACCCTTACTCATCGCTCAATCCGCGCCATCGAATCGACCGCATCATTGCCGAACCGCTCCGTCACCTCTCTTCTGCGACGAACGCCGAGATCGACCGGCGCGTCCACGACTTGCTCGACACTGTCGGCCTCGGTTCCGCCTACGCCAGCCGCTACCCCCGTGAGCTCTCAGGCGGTCAACGCCAACGCGTTGCGATCGCCCGAGCCCTGGCGCCGGACCCCGAACTCATCGTCTGCGATGAAGCCATCGCCTCACTCGACCTGTCAACCCAGGCCGTCATCATCAACCTCCTTCAGGATCTCTGCGCGCAACGCGACCTGGCTTTGCTCTTCATCTCCCATGATCTCCCGGCCGTGCACCACATCGCGGATCGCGTCGCCGTCATGTATTTCGGCCGCATCGTCGAGGAAGCCGGTGCCGATGCGCTCGAAGCCACGCCAACCCATCCCTACACCGCGGGACTCCTGGCAGCCGCGCCCAGCATCGACCCCACCGAACGAGACCGGCGAGGGCAGGTGCGCACCAACCTCATCGTGTCGGCAAGCCCACCGAGCCCGAGCGATCCACCACCCGGATGCCCGTTCCACCCCCGTTGCGCGCACGCTATGGACATCTGCCGACACGAGGCACCAGCGCGGACCCGGTTCGCCCACGCCAGCGTCACATGCCACCTGCACGACAGTGGCCCCCGACTTGAGGGCCGATCGGTGCTGAGCAT
>JBMTHB010000150.1:0-4106 GCA_049435845.1 Candidatus Nanopelagicales bacterium
CGATGTTCGACGCGACGACGCTCGTTCGCACGTGGGCACCCGACACGATGCTTCCAGCGCCCACCATCGAGTCGTGGGCGTTTCCACCTTCGACGAACTTCGCCGGGGGAAGCGGGGGCAGGTACGTCAAGATCGGCCACCGTCGGTTGTAGAGGTTGAAGATGGGGTGCACCGACACAAGATCCATATGCGCATCGTGATAACTGTCGAGCGTTCCTACGTCACGCCAGTAGCCAGCGTCCCGCGCTGTGGCTCCCGGAACGATGTTCTCTGCGAAGTCGTACACCTGCGCAACACCCTGAGCAGTGAGCGAAGGGATGATGTTCCCTCCCATGTCGTGAACGGAAGACGCATCGGCCGCGTCGGCACGCAGCGCCTCCAGGAGTACATCGGTGGAGAAGACGTAGTTGCCCATCGAGACGAAGGCCTCGCCCTCGCTGCCGGGGATTCCGGGTGGATCGGCGGGCTTCTCGAGGAATTTCGCGATGGTGCGCCCATCGGGTGCGACTTCGATGACGCCGAATCCATGTGCTTGAGCTCGGGGGGTTCTGATACCCGCCACCGTGACGCCCGCTCCACTATCGATATGCGCCTCGACCATCTGCATGGCATCCATCCGATACACATGGTCGGCACCGAAGACCGCCACGTATTCGGGATTCTCGTCGTAGACCAGGTTCAGGCTCTGGAAGATCGCATCGGCGCTGCCGGTGAACCAGCGTGGTCCTAGCCGCTGCTGCGCGGGTACGGGTGTGACGTAATCCCCCAGCAGGGTCGGCATCCGCCAGGTCTGGGTGACGTGTCGATCCAGGGAATGGGACTTGTACTGGGTCAGGACGCATACACGCCGAAGCCCGGAGTTGATCAAGTTGGACAGCACGAAATCGATGAGGCGGTAGGACCCACCGAACGGGACAGCCGGCTTGGCACGATCGGCAGTCAAGGGCATCAATCTCTTGCCCTCGCCACCGGCGAGGACCATCGCGAGTACGTGCGGCTCGGCGCCCACCCTCCCAGGGTAACTGTCGAGCAACTATCCGCACCTAGGCTTCGTCATTGTGCACATCGCCATGCTCACCCGGGAGTGGCCTCCGGACATCTACGGCGGTGCCGGGGTTCATGTCGAGCAGTTGGTTTCCCGATTGCGCGCGCTCGCGGACGTCGAGGTGCATTGCTTCGGTGCACCACGCCCGGACGCGCGCGCGCAGGAGGTTCCCCCGTACCTGAATGACGCCAACCCGGCCCTTCAGACACTGGGTGTCGATCTGGGAATGGTCGCAACGATCGATCCGACCAGCGATGTCGTGCATTCACATACCTGGTACACCAACCTTGCTGGACACCTGACGTCATTGCAGCTGGGAATCCCGCACATCGTCACCGCCCAATCACTCGAGCCACTGCGTCCATGGAAACGGGAGCAGCTCGGGGGTGGCTACGAGATCTCCTCGTGGGTGGAGCGAACGAGCTATCGGGCGAGCGATGCGCTTATCGCGGTGAGCAACGGCATGCGCGCGGACATCCTGTCCGTCTACCCCGACATCGAGCCCACTCGTGTCCACGTCGTGCACAACGGCATCGACACCGACGTGTACCGACCTGTGGCCGACGCCTCCGCGCTCGATCGGTTCGGGATCGACCGAAGCCGACCCTACGCATTGTTCGTCGGACGCATCACCCGGCAAAAGGGCTTGTTGCATCTGGTGCGAGCCGCTCGCTACTTCGATGAGGGCGCGACCGTGGTGCTGTGCGCATCCTCACCGGACACCGTCGAGATAGCCGAAGAGACTGCTGCCGCTGTCGATGCCCTGCGGGCCGAACGCCGTCCCGGATCGGTTATCTGGATCCAGGAGCCGGTGGACCAACCGAGCCTGATCCAACTCCTGACGCATGCGCGGGTTTTCACCTGTCCATCCATCTACGAACCGCTCGGCATAGTGAACCTCGAAGCCATGGCGTGCAGCACAGCGGTGGTGGCCAGCGCGGTCGGCGGTATCCCAGAAGTCGTCGACGATCACGTGACCGGGCTCCTCGTCCCTTGCCGTGAGGATGACCAGACGGGCTTCGAAGCTGCTTTCGCAGCCGCCGTCAACGAACTGCTCATGGACGAGTCCCGGGCGGACTCATTCGGAGCACAAGGCCGGCAACGAGCGATCGATCACTTCAGTTGGACCGCGATCGCCGAGCAGACGATGAATGTCTACCGCTGGGCGCTCGACAACAGGCGCGAACAACGTCGATGAGCGACGTCGCCGAACCGTTGCCCGGCGTCGAGCCGGCACCCCGCCCATTCCTGCTGTTGGGTTATACGCTCTATCTGCTCGGAGCCCTGACCTTCGCCACCAACGGCACCGTCTCGAAGGCGATCCTGCTCAGTGGGCTGGATCCAGCACGCGTCTCCCAACTACGAGTGACGGGCGCGTTTCTCATCCTCCTCACCTTCGTCGCGATCAACCGCCCGGCTCGACTGAGGATCACGAGGCGCGAACTGCCATTCTTGGTGGCCTACGGCGTCATCGGTCTCGCGATGACGCAGTACTTGTACTTCGTGGCGCTGCAGTACCTCCCCGTTGGCGTTGCACTACTCATCGAATTCACCGCGCCCATCTTCGTGACATTGTGGTTCCGCTTCGTGCTCAAAGATCCAACTCGGGCGACGGTCTGGTTAGCCCTGACCATCGCGCTCATCGGGTTGGCGCTGGTTGCCGAGGTCTGGCGCGGCTTCACATTCGACGCGATCGGATTGATCGCCGCATTCGGTGCCGCTTTGGCATTGAGTACCTACTACATCCTCACCGATCGCCAAGTGAGACAGCCCGAGCCCCGAGATGCGGTCTCGCTCACCATGTGGGGCTTCGGTTTCGCCTCATTGTTCTGGGTGGTGATGCAACCGTGGTGGTCCTTTCCGTGGTCGGACTTCACCGGACGCAGCGATCCGACTCTGGGTGCCATCATCGGTGATCGACCACTGTGGCTGCTGAGCTTGTGGATGATCGTGCTCGGCACCGTCATCCCCTTCTGGCTCGTCGTCGCTTCGATGCGTCACTTGCGGGCATCGCAAGCGTCTGTCGTCGGCCTCACGGAGCCGTTGCTGGCCATCATCGTCGCCTGGCTGGTGCTCTCCGAAGCACTATCCGTGGTTCAGATGGTCGGTGGCCTGTTCATCCTCGGTGGCGTGGTGCTCGCGGAACGCGCACGTCAGCCGAGGACCGCTCGGCAACGCACGCAATAACCCACGCCTCCTGCGGAGTCACGCAACTAGGGAAGTCGCTTCAGTATCCTGCGCCAATGCCCGACCCTCGGATCGTGGATGTGGAAGGTGTCTGCTTTCCACTCGGCGGCGACGATCGACGCAGCACCTCCGCGACCGGACGTGCGGTCTTCGCCGACTCGATTCGTGCGGTCGATCCGGCGATCGCGGCGCGGATCGAGCACACCCGCGATTGGCGCAAGGGATATATCGCCCCGCTGCGCGACATCGTCCTCGCTGCGGCGCAAACGACCGAGAACGCGTTGTCT
This sequence comes from Candidatus Nanopelagicales bacterium, assembly GCA_049435845.1. Lineage (GTDB taxonomy): Bacteria > Actinomycetota > Actinomycetes > S36-B12 > S36-B12 > S36-B12. Next base: position 3,520 of record JBMTHB010000150.1, read on the forward strand.
ATCTCGCGCCATGGCTTGGCATCGGTTGATCAGCGTTTCGCCTTCCGCCGCTCCGGCTGGGAAGGTCCGCTGCGCGATGCGTTCAAGGAATTCAGTGAGCCCGGGCTCGCTTCCGTGGTGGTGCGCGGGCGATCGGCGCGCGATGAGGATCTGTCCGTTCCCTATCGAGGGCGGCGCCTCTTCGGCGACGACTTGCGCCGACAGGTGGACTCGTGGGTTCACCGAGGGATCGCCGAGCCCTCCTTCGGTACCGCGATCCACCTGGTCCTCGATAACCCCGACTGGCTGGACCTTCGCGATATAGACATCGCCCTGCTGGGTGCTGGAGCCGAGATGGCACCGACGCGCTCGCTCCTTCGCTGGGGTGCCCGAGTGCACGCGATCGACTTACCTCGACCCGCCATCTGGGAGCACCTGACATCGATTACCAGGAGAACCGCGGGCTCGCTCCGCGTCCCCATCCAATTGGACGGCGAAGGGAATCCGCCTTTCGTGGTGGGTGGCGATGTACACCCCGAGGACGATGCCACGATCTGCGCATCGGCCGGTGCCGATCTGCTCACCCAACTGCCGGAGGTGCGTTCATG
>JBMTHB010000151.1:0-4084 GCA_049435845.1 Candidatus Nanopelagicales bacterium
CGGAGCGGTATCGGTGGTGCTGTGGGGGCCGCCCGGCACCGGTAAGACCACGCTCGCGACGCTGGTCTCGCGGGAATCGGGACGGCGTTTCACGGAACTGTCTGCCGTGACGGCAGGTGTCAAGGATGTCCGAGCGGTAGTCGATGAGGCACGCGATCGACTTCGTATGCATCAGCAGGGCACGGTCCTATTCGTCGACGAAGTGCACCGCTTCAGCAAGAGCCAGCAGGACGCGCTGCTCCCGGCTGTTGAGAACGGTTGGGTGACATTGATCGCCGCCACGACGGAGAACCCCAGTTTCTCGGTCATCGCGCCCTTGTTGTCGCGGAGCATCGTCGTCACGTTGCAGCCACTCACCGATGCAGCGATCGAAGAACTCCTGCGCCGGGCGATCACCGATGACCGAGGCCTGGCAGACACGGTTGTGGTGACCGACGAGGCCATCGAGTTCCTCGTTCGCATCAGTGCCGGGGATGCTCGTCGGGGTCTGACCGCACTGGATGCGGCCAGCACCGGGGTGGAGCCTGGGGGAGTGGTGGACCTCGAGGTCGTCGAAGCCGCCGTGCAACACGCGGCGGTTCGATATGACAGGGACGGGGATCAGCACTACGACGTGATCAGCGCGTTCATTAAGAGCGTTCGGGGCAGTGATCCCGATGCGGCGTTGCACTACCTGGCACGGATGCTCGAAGCGGGTGAGGATCCTCGCTTCGTCGCCCGGCGACTGATGATCCTCGCCAGCGAGGACATCGGCATGGCGGACTCCAGCGTGCTCCAGACAGCCACTGCGGCGGCGCAGGCCGTCGCGATGGTCGGCATGCCCGAAGCGCGCATCATCCTGGCCCATGCGACGGTGCATGCGGCATTGGCTCCCAAGTCCAACGCCGTCTATCGGGGGATAGATGCAGCGCTGAGCGATGTGCGCTCGGGCAGAATCGGGACGGTGCCGATGCATCTGCGCGATGCGCACTATCCAGGTGCTTCCGCCCTGGGACATGGGCAGGGCTACGTCTATCCGCATGACATCCCCGGGGGTGTGGCTGAAGCGCACTACCTGCCGGAGGCTTTGGCCGGGGCGGTGTACTACGAGCCGACCGAGCACGGCGCGGAGGCCCGCTGGGCGGAGATCGCGCGTCGGCTCTCGGACCGCCGTGCCGGACGCGCTGAAGATGCGGAGTCCTAGGCTGACCCCGTGCGACGACTCGTGTGGACTGCGATCGGTGCCGCCGGTGGTATCTGGGCGTACCGTAAGGGCAGCGAATTGCTCGAGCAGGCCCGCGAACAGGGTGTGGCCTTGACCATCCAGCAGGTGGCGCTCACCGCAACACAGACCGTCAACCAGATCTCGTCCAACCTCGGCCAGAGGAACGCGCGAGGCGCCGGAGGGCCGGTCATCTCCCCACCCGGTGATCGTTGATGGACTCCGCAGAGATCAGAACCCGCTTCCTGCGCTACTTCGCCGAGAACGGGCACGAGATCGTTCCGTCCGCGTCGCTACTGCTCGACGACCCGACCCTGCTGTTCGTCAACGCAGGGATGGTGCCGTTCAAGCCGTACTTCCTAGGTGAGGCGCCGCCCCCGTATCCGCGCGCGACCAGCGTGCAGAAAGTGGTCCGGACACTGGACATCGAGGAAGTGGGCAAGACGACGCGGCACGCATCCTTCTTCCAGATGGCCGGGAACTTCTCCTTCGGCGACTACTTCAAGGACAAGGCGATTCCCTACGCGTGGGAGCTCCTCACCAAACCGGTTGCCGATGGCGGTTATGGCTTCGAGGAGTCCCGACTGTGGGTGACCGTCTACCTCGACGACGATGAAGCCATCGACATCTGGCACAAGGATGTCGGTTTACCGCGCGAGCGGATCCAGCGTCGTGGGCAGGCGGACAACTACTGGTCGATGGGAGTGCCCGGTCCGTGCGGTCCGTGCTCGGAGATCTACTACGACCGCGGGCCCGAGTACGGCGTCGAGGGTGGGCCCATCGCGGATGAGAACCGGTACCTCGAAGTGTGGAACCTGGTCTTCATGCAGTTCGAACGTGGCGCCGGTCCCGCGAAGGAGGACTACCCGATCCTCGGGGAGTTGCCGGCGAAGAACATCGACACCGGGATGGGCCTGGAGCGAATGGCCGCACTGCTGCAAGGCGTCGACAACATCTACGAGATCGACACCACGCGCACCATCTTGCAGACGGCCAGTGAACTCAGCGGAGCCGTATACGGACGCAGCGAGAAGGACGACATCGCATTGCGAGTCGTCGCCGACCATGCGCGCACCTGCACTTTCCTCATCGGGGACGGCGTGATCCCGGGCAACGAGGGACGCGGTTACGTCCTTCGGCGCCTGATGCGGCGGGTCATCCGGAACATGCGCATCCTGGGTGCGGAACAACCCGTGATGAGCGAATTGGTCGACTCCACGGTCTTGGCGATGGCGCCGCAGTACCCGGAATTGAACGACGAAGTCGAGCGCATTCGATCGATCTCGGTCGCCGAGGAGGCCTCGTTCGACTCCACGCTGCGCACCGGCACCACGCTGTTCGACACGGCGGTGGCCCAGGCCAAGGCCGCGGGATCCTCCACATTGCCCGGTGATCAGGCGTTCTCACTCCACGACACCTACGGCTTCCCGATAGACCTCACTTTGGAGATGGCCGCCGAGCACGGGCTGATCGTCGACGAGGATGGCTTCCGTTCGCTGATGGCCCAGCAGCGTGAGCGCGCGAAGGCCGATGCAGTCGCGCGCAAGAGCGGCTTCGCCGCCACGACTGCCTACCGCGACATCCTGGATACCGGTGGTTCCACCACGTTCATCGGTTACGACCAGATCGAAGCCGAGGCGACCGTGCTCGGGGTCGTGACGGAAGGACGCAGTCAACCGGTGGTGCACGCGGGGCAGCATGCGGAACTCATCGTCGATCGGACGCCGTTCTACGCCGAATCGGGTGGACAGTTGGGTGACCACGGAACCATGGTCACCGCCGCGGGTGCGGTCTTCGAGGTGTACGACGTCCAGTCCCCGGTTCCGGGTCTCTTCGTGCACCGCGGTCAGGTGCGCGAAGGGGAGATCGCATCCGGTGACGTCGTCGTCGCGCACGTGGACACGGCTCGGCGCAAGGCGATCTCCCGCGCCCACACTGCAACGCACATGATCCACCGGGCGTTCCGTGAGCAACTCGGCGAGACGGCCACGCAGATGGGTTCGGAGAATGCGCCCGGTCGCTTGCGCTTCGATTTCCCCAGCCCCGAACCGGTGTCGGGAGCCGTCTTGCGAGATGTCGAGGCGCGCGTCAACGAGATTCTGATCGAGGATCTGGACGTGCATGCGCAGGTGATGTCCCAGGAGGAAGCGCGAGCGATGGGCGCCATGGCGCTGTTCGGTGAGAAGTACGGCTCGGAGGTTCGCGTTGTGTCGGTGGGCGACTGGGCCCACGAACTTTGCGGTGGCACCCACGCGCAGCGTTCCGGGCAACTCGGCGTCGTCTCGTTCCTATCCGAAGGGTCCATCGGTGCCGGAATCCGACGGGTCGAGGCCCTGGTCGGGGTGGACGCTTACCGGCATCTGGCGGCCGAACACGTGCTTGTGCAGCGGCTCTCCGATCTGGTGAAGGCACCCCGGGAGGAGGTCCTGGAGCGCATAGAACGCACGATCACCTCACTTAAGGACGCCGAGCGCGAGCTGGCGCGATTCAAGACCGCCGACCTGCTATCCGAGGTCGAATCGGTGATCGGGGAGGGCGTGGACGCCGATGGTGTCCGGGTGCATGCCTTCGCCGCACCGTCGGGAGCCGGCGCGAAGGACCTCCGGGACATCGCAACGCACGCGAAGTCCCGTGCCGGAAAGGACGCGTCGAGTGTCTTCATCGGTTGGACGGTCGATGCGGATGCGGTCTCCATCGTCGTCGCGTGCACACCGCCTGCAGTGACGGCAGGCGCGCGCGCCGGGGAGATCATGACCACTATCAATCAGCGCCTCGGTGGGCGTGGCGGCGGCAAGGACGATATTGCCCAAGGAGGCGGAGGCGACCCGACCGCCCTCGACGCGGCGATAGCCGACGTACTCGCGACGCTGCGCGGGCGCTAGG
>JBMTHB010000152.1:0-4070 GCA_049435845.1 Candidatus Nanopelagicales bacterium
CAGACGATCGGTGCCACCACTCTCGACGAGTACCGCAAGTACATCGAGAAGGATGCCGCCCTGGAGCGCAGGTTCGCACCCGTGCAGGTGGATGCCCCGGACGTGGAGCACACAGTGGAGATCCTCAAGGGTCTGCGCGATCGCTACGAGTCCCATCACCGGGTGTCCATCACCGACGGTGCACTGTCGGCGGCTGCTCGGTTGTCCGATCGCTACATCTCCGATCGTCAGCTTCCCGATAAGGCGATCGATCTGATTGACGAAGCCGGTTCGCGGCTGCGCATCCGCCGCATGACCGCACCGCCGGATCTGCGCGAGTTCGACGAGCGCATCGCCGATGTCCGCAAGGAGAAGGAATCGGCGATCGACGCCCAGGATTTCGAGAAGGCAGCCTCGCTACGAGACGTCGAGAAGAACCTGCTCGCCGAGAAGGCCGAGCGCGAGCGTGAATGGAAAGCCGGGGATCTGGACGTCGTCGCAGAAGTCGACGAGAAGCTGATCGGTGAGGTGCTCGCTCTCATGACCGGCATCCCGGTGTCCGACCTCACCGAAGACGACATCGAGAAGTTGCGTCGGATGGAGGAGGAACTCCACCGCCGCGTGATCGGTCAGGAGGACGCCATCAAGGCGCTCTCACAGTCCATCCGTCGCACCCGCGCGGGTCTGAAGGATCCGCGCCGGCCCGCCGGTTCGTTCATCTTCGCCGGTCCGTCGGGAGTGGGTAAGACCGAGCTGAGCAAGACGCTCGCCGAGTTCTTGTTCGGTGACGAGGACGCACTCATCGCACTGGATATGAGTGAGTTCTCCGAGCGGCACACTGCGTCGCGGTTGTTCGGCTCACCTCCCGGTTACGTTGGATACGAAGAGGGCGGACAGCTCACCGAGAAGGTGCGCCGCAAACCGTTCAGCGTCGTGTTGTTCGACGAGGTCGAGAAGGCCCACCCGGACATCTTCAACTCGCTACTGCAGGTGTTGGAGGAAGGTCGCCTCACCGACGCTCAAGGTCGGGTCGTGGACTTCAAGAACACGGTGATCATCATGACCACCAACCTCGGAAGCAGGGACGTGTCCAAGGGCCTGATGCTGGGCTTTGCGCCCGATGGCAACGAGGTCAACGCGTACGAGCAGATGAAGAACAAGGTGCAACAGGAGCTCAAGCAGCACTTCCGGCCTGAGTTCTTGAACCGCATCGACGACGTCATCGTCTTCCACCAGCTCACCGAGGCCGAGATCATCGAGATCGTCGATCTGATGATCGCGAGCCTGGAGAAGCGCCTGCAGGACAAGGACATGGCCATCGAGCTCACTCCTGCTGCGAAGTCTTTGCTGGCCGAGCGTGGTTACGACCCGACCCTCGGGGCGCGCCCGCTACGCCGCACGATTCAACGCGAGATCGAGGACCCGCTGAGTGAGAGGATGCTCTTCGGGGATCTAGTGCCGGGTTCGATCGTGGTCGTGGACGTCGAAGGGGAGGGCGATGATCGAACCTTCACCTTCGCCCCGACGCCCAAGGCCGAGCTACCCGACGCGCCTCCCATCGAGACTGCCGGTCGGGAATCCGGACAGGACTGACCGCGTCGATCCCGGGCGTGAGTGATGACTTCGGGTCCACTCATCCCGGGGATGAGTGAGTTCGACGGCCCTCGCCGTCGGGTACCGCGATTCATCTGGTGGATCGTCGCTGCCTTCATCGTCGTCGCAGTGCTCGTTGGAGCAGCAGGGCTGGTTGGTGGAGTGGGTCCATTGCGGTCCTTGGGCCTGGTCACCGAGGATCTGCAGCCGGTCGCCTATCGTCCCACGAGCAGCGACCAGGTGATCCAGGTGGCAGTGTCACTTCCTCCGCGTGGACTGTGCCCCGATGAACAAGTCCAAGTGGTCGCGTTCGAACGCGGCGCCCGCGTTGAGATCCAAGCCCAGGTGCAACGGTCCCGCACGTCGGACTGCCCGGTGACCGGTATCGCGGGGGATCGTGCTTGGGTCGATATCGCGCTGGCGGCCGAATTGGGAGACCGGACGGTGATCCGCACCGGGGATCGTCAGCCGCTGCCACGCGAATCCGGTTGATCACTCCGGTAGCGAATATCGCGAACCACGACGCACCACGAGTCCGTCTGCTTCCAGTGACGCTAGAGCCCGCTTCGCTTGCTCGTCGTCATCGATGACCGACATCAGGTCGCGTCGAGCAATGGACCCATGCGCATCACGCAGCACGCGCAAGATGCGTCCGCGCGCCTGCCGATCGCTGCCCTCGAATCGGGCCTGAATCCTGCGAGGTTGGGCGCCCTGCGGCATTCCCGCAGCCACCCACCGGCAAGTGCGCCGCAGCGGACACACCTGACACGAAGGTTCCTTGCGTGTGCACACGAGCGCACCGAGTTCCATACTCGCCGCTGCCCAGGTCGAGCCGTCGGATGCGGCGTCGACCAACGCGGTTGCCAGTGCTCGCTCGACCGACGTCAGGTGCGCGGGCGGCTCATCGATCCCGGTCCAGGCCCGGGAAATGACCCGACGGACGTTCACATCCAGCACCACCGTGGGTTGACCGAACGCGAATGCGCAGATCGCTGCCGCTGTGTAGTCGCCCACCCCGGGTAGAGATCGCAGCATCGCTTCGTCGCTCGGCACTCGGTCATCGAAGTCTGCGGCGATCACCTGTGCAGCCGCGTGCAGCCGCAACGCCCGCCTGGGATATCCCAACCTGCCCCACGCCCGCACCGCTTCGCCAGCCGGCTCGGAAGCGAGGTCCGATGGCGAGGGCCATCGTTCGACCCACTGGTGCCACACCGGCTCCACGCGAGCTACGGGCGTTTGCTGCAGCATGAACTCCGAGACCATTACCCCCCAGGGAGATGTGTCTCGCCAGGGCAGCGGTCGGGCGTTGACGTCGAACCACTCGCACACTCGATCGACCACCCGACCATCGATCCTCGATGTGTCCCTCGCCACGGCCCGGATCGTTTCATGGCATCCCCGTTGGCGCAGTACCGTGGAGAGCATGTCGGGGATGCTGCAGCCGGTAGGGCCGGAGCCGTCCGTCGTCTACTGGATGCGTCGCGGCACCGTGTTGCTCATCGTGGTCACGCTCTTGCTCGGTGCATGGTGGTTCCTGGGATCTCGGACATCGGCAGCTCCGGGAAGCACGGTGGGTGCCCCCCAGGAAGTGACCGAGGAGGTCATCTCTGAGGACGGTGAGGTGGTCGCCGACGAGAATGCACCTGCCGTGCCGGCCGAACCGACGGAGTGCGCCGAGTCTGCGATCGAAGTCACCGCCACCACCGACTCTTCCACCTACCGCGTCGGCCAGCAGGACCCAGTGCTGACGTTGACCATCACGAACGCAGGTGATGTCGCTTGTTTCCGGGATATCGGTTCCAAAGCCAACGAGTTGAAGATCACCTCAGGTGGTTACCACGTGTGGTCCAGCGACGACTGCGCCACCGACGAGCAGGAGAACATCACCTTGATGGAGCCCGGTCAGCAGGCGGTGTCGAGTCTGACCTGGAAGAGCCGCCTGTCCCAGAAGGGATGCCCCGACGAAGGCAAGGGCCGCAAAGCGAAAGCCGGACGCTACGAAGTAGTCGGTCGCAATCTCGGCGTGGAGAGCGAAGGCGTTCCCTTCGCACTGAGCAACAAGCGAGAGTGAGGTCAAGCAGGTGGACCAGATCTAGTGGTCGACTCAGGCCACAAGTCCCGTATCTGCGACGTTAGAAGTTTGGCTGCGATTCGTTGTTCGAGCGAATCTGGCGTAGTGCCTCCGCAAGATTAGCGACTTCGATGATCTGCGCACCAGCTGCACGTTTGTCGAGTGACGCCTTGGTTCCCGTTGGCGCGAGTATGCGGGTGTATCCCAGGCGGGTGGCTTCGGAGATGCGTTGGTTGATCATCGGCACCCGCCGGACGTCGCCGGAGAGTGTTACTTCCCCGATTGCTGCGACGTTCAGCGGGATGGGTGTGTCCTTGCCGGCCGATCCGATGGCCAGGCAGGTTGCGAGATCGGTGCTCGGGTCGGAGAGCCTGATACCGCCAACCGTCGCGACGAACACGTCCTTGTCGGCGAGCTTGAGACCTGC
>JBMTHB010000153.1:0-4057 GCA_049435845.1 Candidatus Nanopelagicales bacterium
CTACCGCGTCTCCAGCGCCCATGAGGAGGGTGGCGAGCGGTTCTTCGCGGTGTCCACCGAACGGTTCGAAGGCGACGGTGGACGTGTCAAGGCCTTGCACCTGGTCGATGTGGAGTTCGTCGACGGGCGGTTCGCCCCGGTCGCCGGCAGCGAGCGCGCCATCCCAGCCGACACCGTGTTGCTGGCGATGGGGTTCACCGGTCCGGAGAACGGCCCGCTCGTCGAACAGTTCGGGTTGCCGTTGACCGAGCGCGGCGCCATCGCTCGCCACGACGACTACTCGACGGAAATCGAGGGCGTGTTCGTCGCCGGCGATGCCGGTCGCGGTCAGTCCTTGATCGTCTGGGCGATCGCCGAGGGCCGCGCCGCGGCGGCCAGCGTCGATCGATACCTGATGGGCACCACGAACCTGCCATCACCGATCCGCGCATCGGCGCGGCCGCTGATGGTGTAACCGTTTGCGGATAGGCTTCTCGCATGCGACGCGCCAAGATCGTGGCCACGTTGGGACCGGCAACGAGCACCGCTGAGCAGATCCAAGGTCTCGTCGACGCCGGTATGGACGTCGCGCGATTGAACCTCTCGCATGGAAACTACGACGATCATCTGCAGACCTATCGCGCGGTGCGCCAGGCCAGCGACGTCAGTGGTCGAGGAGTGGGGATCCTTGCCGATCTGCAGGGACCGAAGATCCGCCTCGGCAGCTTCGCCGAGGGTCCGGTGTTGCTCGAAACAGGTGCGGAGTTCATCGTCACCACCGACGAGGTTCCCGGTGATGCCCGAATCGTGTCCACGACCCACAAGGGTCTCACCGACGACGTCCATCCGGGCGACCTCGTGCTGGTCGACGACGGACGAATCGAGTTGCGGGTCACGAAGGTGGAAGGTTCCAAGGTCCACACCGTCGTGGTCGAAGGCGGACGGGTGTCCGACAACAAGGGCTTCAACTTGCCGGGTGTCCCGGTCAGTGTCCCGGCGCTGTCGGACAAGGACGTCGAGGATCTGCGCTGGGCGCTGCGCACCGGTGTCGACATGATCGCGTTGTCCTTCGTGCGATCTCCCGACGACGTCAAGGGTGTGCGCGCCATCATGGAGAACGAGGGGATCTTCGTTCCGGTGCTGGCCAAAGTGGAGAAGCCGCAGGCGATCGAGAATCTTGAGGAGATCGTCGGAGCCTTCGACGGTGTGATGGTGGCGCGCGGTGACCTGGGTGTGGAACTACCCCTCGAACAGGTGCCGTTGGTGCAAAAGCGCGCCATCCAGATCTGTCGGCAGGCGGGCAAACCGGTGATCGTCGCCACCCAGATGCTCGAGTCGATGATCGGCTCACCGCGTCCCACGCGAGCCGAGGCAAGCGATGTCGCCAATGCGGTGCTCGACGGTGCGGATGCACTGATGCTTTCGGGTGAAACCAGCGTGGGCCACAATCCACGGCTCGTGGTGGAGACCATGTCCCGCATCATCGAGCGGGTGGAAGACGAAGCCCTGGACCGCGTACCGCGTCTGGACCTGGAAGTGCGCGGCTCCACGGCCCGGGCCTTGACCAAGGCGGCCGTGGACGTCGCCCAGTACACCGAGGCCTCGCACCTGATCGCCTTCACCGAAACCGGGCGATCGGCCCGGTTGATCGCCCGGTGGCGCTGTGCCATCCCGCTCCTGGCGTTCACGCCCAATCCGCGGGTGCGCAGTCAACTGGCGCTGGTCTGGGGGGTCGAGACGTTCCTCGTGCCGCAGGTGCGCCACACCGACGACATGGTGGTGCAGGTCGACAAGGCGCTCTTGGACATCGGTCGGGCGAGTGCCGGCGAGCGCGTGGTGATCGTCGCCGGTGTGCCCCCCGGCGTCCCCGGGACGACCAACGGCATGAGAGTCCACAAGATCGGAAGTGCCGGTCCGGGCGGCGGCGTCTAGTCCAGGCCACAACCAGTCCGGTCAGTAACGTCCGCTGCGCTGACCGTGCCACGCCGAGCTCATGGGTTAGAGCCCTGTAGGTTGGCCTAGTTCCTTTAAGCCCGTCCGGTGAGGCGGGGAAGGGGAGGTTTCATGCCGCCTGCGCGCGTAGTCCTCGACGAGGACGACATCGCCCGCGCCGTTCGTCGGATGGCGCACGAGATCATCGAGAAGTCCCGGGGCACCGACCACATCGTCATCATGGGAATCCCGACAAGGGGTGTCTACCTCGCGGACCGCATAGCGTCGGCGATCGAGGAGATTGAGGGCCGATCCGTGCCCTGCGGAACCTTGGACATCACGCTGTATCGAGACGATCTGCGGATGCGCGGGGTTCGCGCGCTCGAGCCGTCGTCCATCCCCAGTGAGGGGATCGACGATCGGACTGTCGTCTTGGTAGACGACGTCTTGTATTCCGGACGGACGATCCGCGCTGCGCTCGATGCGCTGAACGATCTGGGCAGGCCGGCGGCGGTGCGCTTGGCGGTGATGGTGGATCGCGGGCATCGGGAATTGCCGATCCGCCCCGATTTCGTGGGCAAGAACCTGCCCACCTCGCTCACCGAGACAGTTCGCGTGTGCTTTCGCGAATGCGATGACCGGGACGAAGTCGTCATCGAGCAGGTGGGCTCGTGATCGGCAAGCATCTGCTCTCTACTCAGGATCTCTCGCTGCAGCAGACGCTGGCCATCCTCGACACGACCGCCGAGTTGGCCACGATCTCGGACCGCTCGGTCAAGAAGTTGCCGACGCTCCGCGGTCGAACCGTGGTCAACCTGTTCTTCGAGGACTCCACTCGGACGCGTCTGTCCTTCGAGCTTGCCGCCAAACGACTCTCGGCTGACGTCATCACCTTCTCGGCAAAGGGATCCTCGGTGTCCAAAGGCGAGAGCCTGAAGGACACAGCGCTCACCTTGGAGGCGATGGGCGCCGATGCGGTGATCATCCGACACGGGGCGTCCGGAGCCGCCTACCGGCTGGCCAATGCCGGGTGGATCGGTGGCTCGGTGATCAACGCCGGCGACGGCACGCACGAGCACCCGACCCAAGCACTACTCGACGCGTTCACCTTGCGTCGGCATCTGCGAACGGAGTCCGGTGACTTGACCGGTGCACGGGTGGTGATCGTCGGGGATGTGCTGCACAGTCGAGTTGCTCGCTCGAACGTGCATCTGCTGCACACCCTCGGTGCCCAGGTCACCGTGGTCGCCCCTCCCACATTGCTGCCGGTCGGTATCGAGTCGTGGCCTTGCGCGGTCAGCTACCACATCGACGACGCGCTGATCGATGCCGATGCGGTGATGATGCTGCGGGTCCAGGCCGAACGAATGGCCGGCGCGTACTTTCCGTCCGCGCTGGAGTACTCGCGGTTGTACGGCCTCAATGCACGTCGCATGCAGTCGCTGCCTGCGGATGCGATCGTCTTGCATCCAGGTCCGATGAATCGGGGCATGGAGATTTCGGCAGAGGTCGCGGATTCGCCGCGAGCGGTGATCGTCGAGCAGGTGAAGAATGGAGTCACAGTGCGGATGGCAGTGTTGTACCTGCTTCTTGGTGGCTCCAGTGCAGTGACCGATGCGACGACCGGCCCCACGATCGAGGAAGGAAGGGCAGCGCAGTGACGACCCTGGTCGTGCGTGCGGGGCGCCTCTACGGCGAAGATCCCCGCGATCTGGTGATCGAGGGGGGTCGCATAGTCGATGTCTGCGCTCCTGGTTCGGGGATCGGCGACGACCTTCTAGATGCCGCGGACTGTGTGGTGCTGCCTGGGCTGGTGGATCTGCATACGCATCTGCGTGAACCCGGACGCGAGCACGCCGAGACGATCGAGTCCGGATCGCGCGCTGCTGCGAAGGGCGGGTACACCTGCGTGCACGCCATGGCGAATACCTCACCCGTGGCCGATACCGCGGGTGTGGTGGAGCAGGTGTGGCGCCGAGGGCTCGAGGCGGGTCTGGTGGACGTCCGCCCTATCGGTGCGGTCACGGTCGGGCTCGGGGGTGTGCAGCTGGCCGAGCTCGGCGCTATGGCGCACAGCGCAGCCCGGGTGCGCGTCTTCAGCGACGACCGCACGCAGCGCGAGTCGGTGATGACCAGCGTGTGCGAT
>JBMTHB010000154.1:0-4056 GCA_049435845.1 Candidatus Nanopelagicales bacterium
CTCGATGGAGTGGCCTTTCACTTCCGGATCGACGTCGGTGATCTTCTCACCGCGCGCGATGCGGAACTGCTCGCGTACGAGATCTATGCCGGTCACTTCTTCGCTAACCGGGTGCTCCACCTGCAGTCGGGTGTTCACCTCGAGGAAGGAGATGGTGCCGTCGGTTCCGATAAGGAATTCGCAGGTGCCGGCGCCGTGGTAGCCGGCTTCCTTAACGATCGCTTTGCTCGCCGAGTACAGATCCTCGCGCTGCTTGTCGGTCAGGAACGGAGCCGGCGCTTCCTCGACGAGCTTTTGGTGCCGGCGCTGCAGAGAGCAGTCCCGGGTGGAGACGACCACGACGTTGCCATGTTGATCCGCGAGTACCTGCGTCTCCACATGGCGGGGCCTGTCCAGGTAGCGCTCCACGAAGCATTCGCCGCGACCGAAGGCGGCCACCGCTTCCCTGACCGCCGAGTCGTACAGCTCGGGAATCTCCTCCAGGGTGCGGGCCACCTTGAGGCCGCGCCCGCCGCCTCCGAAAGCCGCCTTGATGGCAATCGGCAGACCGTGTTCCTTCGCGAATGCCACTACTTCCGCAGCGCCATTCACCGGATCGGGGGTGCCGGGGACCTGCGGTGCGCCAGCGCGCTGGGCGATATGACGGGCGGAGACTTTGTCGCCGAGATCCTTGATCGCCTGCGGCGGCGGACCGATCCATGTCAGACCTGCATCGATCACCGCTTGCGCGAAGTCCGCATTCTCGGACAGGAAGCCGTAGCCGGGATGAACGGCATCAGCGCCGGCCTGCCGCGCAGCGGCGACGAGCTTGTCGATATCCAGGTAACTCTCGGCAGCGGTATCGCCCCCGAGGGCGTAGGCCTCATCGGCCATCGTCACATGCAGCGCGTCGCGATCGGGATCGGCGTACACCGCAACAGAGACCAGGCCCTCGTCGCGGCACGCCCGGATGACGCGCACAGCGATCTCGCCCCGGTTGGCGATCAGCACCTTGCGCATGAAGGCGGACTCTAGCGGGGGTCGGAATGATCGATCAGGCCCTCGCTCCACAAGGAGGTCCACCTCACACCGAGTTCGCTCAGGAGTCGACGCACGGTGGGTAGGGAGATCCCTACGACGTTGGACGGATCTCCCTCGACGGCCTCGACGAACGCTCCACCGAGACCATCGAGGGTGAAGCCGCCGGCCACGTGCAGCGGCTCTCCGGTGGCGAGGTAGTCGTCCATCTCCTCTTCGGACATGGTCCCCATATGCACGACGGTGCTCGCAACCTCGGACGTCGATCGTCCGGTCGAAGTCTCGATCACATGGTGACCGGTGTGGAGGGTGCCGGCCCGCCCCATCATCTGGCGCCAGCGCTGCCTAGCGACATCGGGCGACTGCGGTTTACCGAAAGCGGTGCCATCGAGTTCGAAGACCGAATCGCAGCCGAGGACGATCGCCGGACCATCGACGGTTGCCGCCACCTTCTCGGCTTTCGCCCGCGCGAGGAGCAGAGCCAACTGCTCGGGCGAAGCTTCCGGTGCAGCCGCCTCGAGTGCCTCCTCATCGACGTCGCTGACCATGACCTCCGGCTCGATGCCAGCCGCCCGCAACGTGTGCAGACGGGCCGGAGAGCGTGACGCCAGGATCAGTCGAGCTGTGGAAGCCATGGAATGGGTGCTACTGCTGCGGAAAGGACGATGCGCGCCAGGCACCGTCACCCGGGGAGATCGCCGGCCGCATCATGGCCGCGCGATCGGACCAGCGACTGGGTGGATTCGGTTGTACGACGCTCGATTGCGAAAGTCGCGTGAGCAGTGAGAAGACCACGGCCAGTTCGGTGTCGGTCGGGCTACCGGAGACGACAGAGACGGCGGTGGGTGCCCCACGTGTGGATTCCCTGGAGCTCACAGCGGGATGTTCCCGTGCTTCTTGGGCGGACCGCTTGCCCGTTTGCCACGCAAGGCCCGCAGCGCGCGGATGATCTGCAATCGGGTCTCGTGTGGAAGGATCACTCGATCCATGTAGCCGCGCTCGGCTGCCATGTACGGGTTGGCCAGGGTGTCGGTGTACTCGTCGATGAGTTGTGCCCGTCTACCGTCAGGTTCAGCTACTTCAGATAGTTCCTTGCGGTACAGGATGTTCACAGCGCCTTGCGCTCCCATGACCGCGATCTCGGCGGTAGGCCATGCCAGGTTGATGTCGGCACCAAGGTGCTTGGAGCCCATCACGACGTAGGCACCGCCGTAGGCCTTGCGAGTCACGACGGTGAGCAGGGGCACGGTTGCTTCGGCGTAGGCGTAGATCAGCTTGGCACCTCGTCGGATGATCCCGTTGTATTCCTGCTCGGTTCCGGGCAGGAAACCGGGGACGTCCACGAACGTGATCACCGGAATGTTGAAAGCATCGCAAGTACGAACGAAGCGAGCCGCCTTCTCCGATGCGTCGATGTCCAAAGTTCCCGCGAACTGCATGGGCTGATTGGCGACGATGCCGACCGCATGGCCCTCGATTCGACCGAATCCGGTGATCATGTTCGGCGCGAAGAGCGGCTGGGTTTCGAGGAACTCGTCCTCGTCGAGGACCGCTTCGATGATCCGATGCATGTCATACGGCTGATTGGGTGAGTCCGGGATGATCGAATCGAGGGAGTAGTCCTCGTCGGTGAACTCCATGGGCACGTCGGTGGGGAACACCGGCGGGTCGGACAGGTTGTTGCTGGGCAGATAGCTCAGCAGGGCGCGCACGTAGTCCAAGCCGTCGGCTTCATCGGTGGCCATGTAGTGGGCGACACCTGACGTGCTGTTGTGAGTCCGTGCACCACCGAGATCCTCGAAGCTGACGTCTTCCCCGGTAACTGTCTTGATGACGTCCGGACCGGTGATGAACATGTGGGATGTCTGGTCGATCATCACGGTGAAGTCTGTTATCGCCGGGGAGTAGACCGCGCCGCCGGCGCACGGTCCCATGATCACCGAGATCTGCGGAATGACGCCCGACGCTTGGACGTTTCGTCGAAAGATCTCGCCGTACAGGCCGAGAGAGACCACGCCTTCTTGGATACGCGCCCCACCGGAGTCGTTGAGACCGATGACAGGGCACCCGGTCTTCATCGCCAGGTCCATGATCTTCACGATCTTCTCCCCGAACACCTCACCGAGCGAACCGCCGAAGACGGTGAAGTCCTGCGCGAAGACGCAGACCGGTCGACCATCGACCGTGCCGTACCCGGTGATGACTCCGTCGCCGAAGGGCCGGTTCTTCTCTAGCCCGAAATTGTGGGAGCGATGCCGGGTGAGACCGTCGATCTGCTGAAAGGAGCCTTCGTCGAGGAAGGCCTCGATCCGCTCCAACGCGGTCATCTTGCCCTTGGCGTGCTGCTTGTCGATCGCCTCCTTGCGGCGGTCGGCGGCGTTGGCGCGCCTGGCCTTCAGGATCTCGGCCTTGCCTGCCGTGGTCCTGCGATCCTCACCCGTGGGCTCGGGGGACGCTGCGGGTTCTGCGCTCATGGTGATTCCCTCCACGCGCTGATGGAACGACGGGCGTTCGTGCGTACCTTAGCCACGTGGATGCACCGCTGCGGGCGCCCGATCCCACGCGGGTGCACGATCTGATGTCCGCGGCGGGGTGCCCATGGCCGGCTCCGCGGTACGTGAAGTCCACCGCCTCGACCAACGCCGATGCCGTTTCGTTGGCCGAGCAGGGTGCGCCGGATGGCACCTGCGTCGTTGCCGGTGAGCAGACGGCCGGTCGTGGCCGACATGGTCGCGCGTGGGTGAGTGAGCCGGGAGTCGGTTTGTGGTCGAGCACCGTGGTCCGCGCCATCGAGCAGCCTGCGCACCTGCCGCTGATTGCCGCTTTGGCGGTCGTCGACCTGGCGGGCGACATGGGTGGGGTGACGTGGGCGATCAAGTGGCCCAACGACGTCCTGGACGACCGGGGTAGCAAGGTGGCGGGCATTCTGGTCGAGGCCGTGGGGCGGGGGGCCGTGGTGGGTGTCGGAATCAATGTCGATCGGCCGCCGGCGGACGGTTCGGGTGCCGGGTGCTGGGTCGACTCTTGCGGTGCGAGTCC
>JBMTHB010000155.1:0-4054 GCA_049435845.1 Candidatus Nanopelagicales bacterium
ATCGCCACGTGTTCGATCTCGCGTGCGATGTCCGCGTCGGCTGGCGGAACGATCTGGCATCCGTCGTCGAGATAGACCTTGTAGCCGTTGTCCTGAGGGGGGTTGTGGCTCGCAGTGACCATCACCCCAGCGCTCGTGCCCAGGTGCTTGATCGCGTACGCGAGTACGGGTGTGGGTAGCGGCTTAGGCAAGACGAGCGCATTGATTCCGGCTCCCTGCATGATCGCGGCAGTGTCCCTGGCGAACACATCGGAGTTGTGACGGGCGTCGTAGCCGATCACGATCGACGCCTCGTGCGGGTGGTGCTGCTTGAGGTAGTTGGCGAGACCTGCGGCAGCCTGCATCACCACCACGCGGTTCATGCGGTTGGGACCGGGGCCGAGTTTTCCGCGTAGACCGGCGGTGCCGAATTGGAGTCGACCGGAGAAGCAGTCGATCAATTCGTCGTCGTCGCTCTCGACGAGTACCTGGAGTTCTGCGCGGGTTTGAGGATCGGGATCTTGAGTGAGCCATGCCTCGGCCGCGTTCCTTAGTTCATCCTGCATAACGTTGCCGTCACAAGCTGCGGATCACGCGAGCAAGCAGATCACCCATACGGGTGGCGGCGGCTTGACCTGCGGCAAGGACTTCCTCGTGGTTCAGCGGCTCACCGGTCATGCCGGCTGCGGCGTTGGTGACCAGTGAAAGGCCCAGGACCTCCATGCCGAGGCTGCGCGCGACGATCGCTTCGAGCGCGGTGCTCATCCCGACGAGCGATCCACCGATCGCCTTCACCATGCCGATCTCGGCAGGGGTCTCGTACATCGGGCCACGGAATTGGCAGTAGACGCCCTCGGGGAGGCTGGGTTCGATCTCCTTGCACCTCTCCCGCAGCCGCTCGCTGTAGAGGTTGGTGAGGTCTACGAAGTGCGGTCCGTGCAGGGGGCTAGTACCGGTCAAGTTGATGTGGTCCCTAATCAGGACCGGCGTGCCCGGGGACCACGCAGCATCCAGTCCACCGCAACCGTTGGTCAGGATGATCGTGCTGCAGCCGGCGAAGTGCGCGGTGCGGACCGCGTGGGTCACGGCATCCACGCCTCGCTCCTCGTACAGATGAGTACGTCCCAGAAACGCAAGCACCCGGGTGCCGTCGGCGTCGATGCTGCGAAAACGTCCGGCATGGCCTTCCACCGCGGGAGGAGCGAATCCGGGAAGGTCCGTGACTGGGAATTCCACAGTCGTGCTGCCGAGGAGCTCGGCGGCGGGAACCCAGCCCGAACCTAGAACCACCGCGACATCGTGGTGCTGGATAGTGGTGAGGCCCCGAAGGGTCGCGGCTGCCTGCTGGGCGGCTTGATTGGCCGCCTGCGTCGTCTCGTTGGTCACCGGGGCAACCTACTTGCTTGAGGGAGGCTGTGTGGCGTGCATGCGTCGGGCGGCCTCGGCGATCGAACCGGAGAGACTCGGATAGACCGTGAATGCGTGGGCTAGTTGATCGACGGTCAGTCTGTTATCCACCGCGAGGGTGATGGAGTGGATCAGTTCGCTGGCGTTCGGGGCTACCACCACTCCGCCGGCAACGATGCGCGATCCCTTGCGGGCGAACAGCTTCACGAATCCGTCGCGGTGACCATGCATCTTGGCGCGGGCGTTGGTCCGAAGTGGAAGCAGGATCTGCTCCCCACGGAACTCGCCTTGTTCGAGGTCACGTTCCTGCAACCCCACGGTGGCGATCTCCGGATCGGTGAAAATGGTGCTGGAGATCGCGCTGGCGTCGAGCGGGCTCACGGCGTCTCCGAGCGCGTGGTACATCGCGATCCGCCCCTGCATGGCCGCAACGGACGCCAGCATGTTCACGCCGGTGCAGTCGCCGGCTGCGTAGATGTGGCGTGCGCTCGTGCGCGAAACACGATCCACTGCGATGAAGCCGCGATCATCGACGGTGACTCCGGCTATTTCCAATCCGAGGTCCTCGGTGTTGGGAAGCGACCCGACCGCCATGAGCACATGGCTTCCCTCGATAGTGCTGCCGTCGTCGAGCGTCACAATGACGGTGTCGTCGTTCCGATCGGCGCCGAGCGCCCTCGTCTTGGCCCGAACCCGCAGCCCGCGTCGTTCGAACACTTCCTCCAGCACGCGTGCCGCATCCGTGTCCTGCCCGGGGAGCACTTGGTCACGCGAGGAGACGAGCGTCACTTCGCTGCCGAGTGCGTGGAACGCGCTGGCGAACTCGGCACCGGTCACTCCATCAGGAAGGGCATCGGGCAGAACCCGTGGGCGTGCTCCGGTAGCGATCAGGATGAAATCGGCATGGATGTCGACCGCACCGGAATCTCCTGCGATGGTGACGTTGTCCGGAGCGGATAGACGTCCGCGGCCGTGCACGATCTGGACCCCGGCTTCGACCAGTGAGCGCTCGATGCCGGTGCTCTGCGCGCGAGCCAGCTCCATCACCCGGGTATTGACCACCGCTAGATCGACCCCGAAGTCGGCGGGCTCGGCCGGGTGGCCGTCGATACGGACACCGAGGTAGCCGGACGCAGCCGATTCGGCGATCGCCTCGGCAGTGGCGACCAGGGTCTTGCTTGGCACGCAGTCGGTGAGCACCGCCGAGCCACCTATGCCGTCGGAACCGACCAACGTGACGGTGGCGCCGAGTTGCCGGGCCACGAGCGCACCCTCGTACCCGCCGGGTCCATCTCCGATGATGACCACGTTCGATGCGCTGGACACGTCCACATTCTCTCCAGTGCACCTTCCACGTCGGCCCCTCGGTCCCTACCCTGGAAGTCATGGCCTTCTATGCGGCGTACGGGGTGAACCTGGACCCTCACCGGATGGCCGAGCGCGCCCCCGCCTCGCCCATGCACGGCACGGGGTGGCTGCGCGGCTGGCGGATGACCTTCGCTGGCGAGGAACTCGGCTTCGGTGGTGCCTTGCCCACGGTTGTGGAGGATGCCGGGTCCGAGGTATTCGTCGCCGTCTACGACGTCACTCAGCTCGACGAGAAGCGCCTGGACATGTGGGAGGACGTGGAGATCGGCTACTGGCGCAAGGTGAGGGTCCGGGTGGACACCATGGATGGGCAGGTACTTGCTTGGCTATATGCACTCGATGCGTATGAAGGCGGTCTGCCGAGCGCGGAACAGATCTTCGGTATCGCTGATGCCGCAGCCGCCGCAGGTGCTCCAGACGACTACGTCGCTTGGCTGCGTTCGCTGCTGACGTAGCAGTGCCATCGAAAGTGCTTGGCTGTCAGTCCTTGATTTCGCAGATTGCCGCGCCGGCGCTGACGGTCGCGCCGATCTGCGCCGACAGCCCGGCAACTGTGCCGGCCTTGTGGGCGGTGAGTGGTTGCTCCATCTTCATCGCCTCGAGCACGACGATCAGATCGCCCTCATTCACGCTTTGGCCTTCGGCGACTTCGACCTTGACGATTGTGCCCTGCATCGGTGCGGTCACGGAGTCGCCCGACACTGCCGCGCTGTGACCTCCGCGTTTGCGACCGGTGGCCTTCTTCGCGCCGGTGCTCGCTGTGGGCGCCCCGAGCCCGGCGGGCAGGGTGACCTCGATCCGCTTGCCCTGCACCTCGACTACTACCGACTGGCGCTCGTGTTGCTGCGTGTCGGCGGCGACGGTGGCGTCGTATGCCGGAATCCGGTTGTCGAACTCGGTCTCGATCCAGCGGGTGTGAACCCGGAAGGGACTGCCGTCAGCGGGAGCGAAGTCGTCTTCGTTTACGACCACGCGATGGAAGGTGAGCGCGGTGGCGATGCCATCCACCTGGAACTCCGCCAGCGCGCGTCGGGCTCGCTGGAGTGCCTCCGTGCGGTCCTTGCCGGTGATGATCAATTTCGCGAGTAGTGAGTCGAAGTTGCCACCGATCACATCACCGGAGCGGAAGCCTGCATCCACGCGCACGCCAGGACCGCTCGGCAGCTCCCAACGAGTCAGTGAGCCGGGGGCGGGAAGGAAGCCGCGGCCGGGGTCCTCACCGAGTGGGTCGCGCCGTCCGGGCCGGGCGTGCGGGTCGACGCCGGCTTCCGGCAGGGCGACGTCATCGGTGGCAACTTCG
>JBMTHB010000156.1:0-4048 GCA_049435845.1 Candidatus Nanopelagicales bacterium
CCGCACCGACCGCGCCCAGGAGAGCCGTGAACACCCCCAGGGCGGTGTTGGCGGTTTCGAGCAGGCTGGCCTGATTGAAGATCTCGAAGTCACGGGTTCCCTCGACGGTGCCGTGGCGTTCATCGAGGATGGCGATCGCCTGCGTTTCAGCGAGGTCGGTCGTCTCCGGAGATGTGGCTTGCACCGAGATGAGCGTCACCTCGCCGAAACCGGTGATCGAGTTCTCCACCGCCGATAGCGGGGCAACGATCACATCGTCGGGATTGGTGAATGATGCGCCCTTCTCCTGCTGTACGCCGACTACCGTGAACGGCACTCCGTTGCACGAGATGCGCTGACCCAGGGGATCGGACTCCGGGAAGAGTTGCTCGGCCACCGTGGATCCGAGCACTACGACACGACGGGCAGAGAGTTCGTCGGCGTTGGTGAAGTAGGCACCTGACGCGACAGGGGAATTCGTGATCTCGAAATATGCCGGCCAGGTCCCCACGATCTGCGTGGAGTGGCTGAGGTCGCCGATCGTGCATGTGACGGCAGCTCGCTTCTCCGGTGTGGCTCCAGCGATATCTGGCGCGGCGATCGGATCGTTGAGCGCCGCGGCATCGTCGACGGTGAGTTCCTGCGGCGACGGATTCACAATCTCGCCACCCTGATTGGGGTTCTCCGCCGTGATCGTGAGCAGGTTGCTGCCGAGCGATTGGATACTTGAGGTGACGGAGTTCGACGCGCCCTGTCCGAATGCCACCAAGATGATCACAGCGGCGACGCCGATCATGATGCCCAGGGTGGTCAGGATCGAGCGCAATCTGTTGGCGAGTATCGCCTGCCATCCGCTTCGCAGCGCCTCCACGAGGATCATCGAGCCAGGGCCTTCACATCGGACTCGATGCGACCATCGAGCAAGGTGATCACCCGATCGGCTCGAGCGGCCACCTCGTCCTCGTGGGTGATGATCACGATGGTCTTGCCTTCAGCATGGATCTGGTCGAAAAGGTCGAGTACATCGGCGGTCGATCTGGAGTCGAGGTTGCCGGTCGGCTCATCAGCCAACATGAGCGACGGTTCCATGGCAAGTGCCCGCGCTACCGCGACCCTCTGCTGCTGACCACCGGAGAGCTCATTCGGCTGGTGGTGTGAACGATCAGCCAGACCGACCTTAGCCAAGGCATCGAGGGCGCGGCGGCGACGCTCACCGCGTCGAACTCCGCGGTACATCAGCGGCAATTCGACATTCGACGCAGCACTCATCCGAGGAATCAGGTTGAAGGCCTGGAAGATGAAGCCGATTCGACGATTGCGCACTAACGACAGGGCATCGTCGTCCAGGTCTCCGATATCGACGCCGTCGATCCGGTAGGAACCAGTGGTCGCGACATCCAGTGCTCCGATGATGTTCATCAACGTGGACTTGCCCGATCCCGAGGCGCCCATGATCGCCACGTACTCCCCCGGTTCGACCGTCAGCGAGACGCCATCGACCGCGCGGACCTCGGCTTCGCCTTCGCCGTAAACCTTGGTGATGTCGTGCATCTCGACGACGGGAGTCATGCGGACTAGTCACCGCCTCCACCGAACGGACCGTCGGGATCGTCATCTCGACCTGAGCCGGGAACTCCACCGTCGGGGAAGGAGACGTCCTCAGCTGAGGGGATGACCAGGACATCTCCTTCGTCGACTCCGCCGAGGATCTCCGTGCCGTTGTCACCTTGTAGGCCGATCGTCACGGGCACGGACGTCGAGACCCCGTCGGCTCCACTTACCAAGACGGATGCTCGATCACCCGATCCGGCGATCGCGGCTTGGGGCACCACCAGGGTGTCTCGTGACTCGGCGACGAGCACGGCGACCGATGCGGTCATACCTTCCCGCACAGTGTCTGGCGCATCCGTCACCTGGACACGTACTCGGTAGGTGACCAGACCGGAATTGCTGGTCGTAGCCACCGGGTCGACCGCCACGACCGTGCCGTCAGACTCGGCTCCCGCGAGGGCGTCGAACGTGACAGACGCACTCGCGCCAACCTCGATACCCGATGCATCCGACTCGGCGAAGTCCGCGGCCACCTCGAGTGGACCCTCGGGTATCACGGTGATGCCACCGGTTGCCGCGCTAGCGAGCGCGCCGACGACGTACGGAACCGTGCCGACGATTCCGGAGACCGGTGACACCAACTGGGTATCCTCAACGGCCGCCTGGGCAACAGCCACTCCGGTTTGCGCGGCCGCGATGGCGGCCTCGGCTGGTGTTACCTCCCCGCCATCGGCAAGCTCGATCGTTGCCTGCGACGCGAGCGCCGAGGTTAACGCCGATTGCGCGCTGCGCACCGACTGTTCACCACTGGCCTTCCCCTGCTCGAACACCCGCTCAGCACTGTCGAGCGCCTGACGTGCTGAGCGCACGGCGTCGTCGCCGGCCTTGCGTAGGTCTACTTGGGCCCGTTGCAGCGAGACATTGGCGCTCGCCAGACTCAACGAGGCGGCCAGCTGGGCTTGCTGATCGGCGAGTAAGCCGGTCGTCCGGGCCCGGATCGCATTTTCGTGGGCCTGGCGGGCCGTGACCGTAGCCGTCTGGGCACTCGCGCACGCGGTCGTTGCCGCCCCCGCGCCGTGGCACTCCGACCGCTCTTGTTTGTGGCGCTGCGTCAGCACCTCGCCGGCCTGATTGACCGCGACGTCGTAGCCGATCGCATTGTTTGCCGCGTTCTCCACCGCGGTGTCGAACGTGCGTTGGGCGGAATCGACGCTCGCCTGAGCCGCACGCAACTGCGCCTGGGCCGACGGGTTGGGGCACGTCGCATTCCCCGGATCCAGGCAGGCCTCGTCCCACAGGTCCTCCGCTACAGCGAGGGACTCACGGGCCTGATCGACGGCCAGTCGATTGCGCTTATTGGTCTCCCGGGCGATTCGTTGCGCGTCAGTCACTGCAGCGCTCGCACTGGATATCGAGGCGTCGGTGGAGGCCGCGCTCTGCACCGCCTGCGCCAACGTGGACTCGGCCGAGGCGAGTTGCTGGAGGGCGGTGGTGTCGTCGACGGTCGCAAGCACCGCGCCCGTGGCGACGGCGTCACCTGGTGCTACGTCGACGGATGTCACCGTCCCACCGGTCGCGAAGATGAGTTCCACAACGCCGGCACGCTCCACGGTGCCACTTGCCGTGACGGTCGCGGTGACATCCGCTCGCTCCACTGTGACGGTCTTCTGGTCCTGAGGCGGCGGCGCTGACCGCAATGAGGTGACGATCAATCCCAGGACCACGACGATCACCGCCCCGATCGCCAGGTTCACCCACAGCGTGCGTCGCTTCATGATACGAGCCTGCCTCATGGTCACTAGGAAGTCACCAGGGGGATGGGCAACCTTCGGACGATGTGGATAACTTTGCAGATATCCGATGGGTACAGGTTCAGGCGGCTTCGTTCGGCTGCGTCAGTCCTCGCACCAGCGAATAGACGTGCGTGCGCAACTCAGCAAATCGTGCGTCATTGCGGGTCTCGATTTGGGATCGAGGGAAGGGGATGTCCACCTCGACCACCTCCCTGACAGACGCAGGTTTCCCATACAACACGCCCACTTCGTCGCTCAAGTACACGGCTTCGTCGATGTCATGGGTGACCATCAGCGTGGTTATGCCGAAGTCACGTCGCACCTTCAAGACCAAGTCCTCAAGATCGAAACGAGTCTGGGCATCGACGGAAGCGAATGGCTCGTCCATGATCAACAGATCCGGACGCGTGGCGAGTGCCCGGGCAATGGCGACGCGCTGTTGCATGCCTCCCGACAACTGCCACGGGTAACTCTTCTGCGTTCCCTCCAGCCCCACTTCCGCCAAAGACTCGCTAATTCTGGTGGAGAGATCCGCCTTGGACATCTTGCGTCCGCGCAGCGGCAGGGCGATGTTCTTCTCGACCGTGAGCCAGGGCATCAGGGATCGGGTGTAGTCCTGCAGGACAACAGCCAGTCCATCTGGTGGACCGTCGATTGCATGACCGCGCACTTGGACAGTACCTGACGTGGGCTTAGTTAGCCCCGTGAGGATGCGTAGCAATGTC